>JAGCSP010000019.1 GCA_017964105.1 Clostridia bacterium
CAGTGGTTTTACAAGCTTTTTGCCATGGCACAATACTACTATGGTGTTCCATAATAGATAGCACAACTTCGTCGCCAGCATGCAAATTATCTAACCCAAAACTATATGCCACTAGGTTTGATGCTTCGGTTGCATTTTTTGTAAATACAATTTCGTTGGTGTTTTTGGCATTCAAAAATTTTGCTACCGCGTGTCTGCAATCTTCATACACCTTGGTGGCGGTTACGGCCAAATCGTATGCACCACGATTTGTGTTTGCATTATATTTGTTATAAAAAACCCTAGAGCTTGCAATCACATTTTTTGGTTTTTGTGATGTGGCAGCACTATCTAAGTATGCATTATTAGATTTTGCAATTAGTGGAAAGTATTCTCTCCATGCGCTATCAATTTTCATAATTTAGTTCCTTGAGTGTTTGTTTTAAAATTTCCGTGGTAGGAAATACAGGTGGAATAAGAGAAATAATATTTTGGAATCCTGCATTTACCACTAGCATTATTGCTTCTTGCTTGGTTAGTCCTCTTGACATTAAGTAGAATAACACTTTATCGTCTACTTTGCCTACGCTTGTGGCATGCTTGCCATTTACATCTTCTTCATCGCAAAGTATATTTGGCATTGCAATGGAGTGGGCAGTGTTGCTTAACATCAAGCATTCTTCTGTTTCGTCGCCTACAGATTTTGTGCACCCTTTGTGTAAGTTGATAGTGCCCTTGAAATGTTTGTCTGCACTGTCTTGCAATGCACCAATAACTTTCATTATGGCGTTTGAATTTTTACCATACACATCCATGTGAAAATTTAAATCAAGTTTGTTGTCATCTTTACCAAGATAAATAGAATACAAATTGTTTGTACTATTTTCGCCATTTAAATTTGCGTGATAATTTGCAACAGATGTTTTACTTCCAAAATTTATAAAATAAGTGTTAAGTTTCGCAAAATCACTCAAATTTACATCAAATTGCATAAAATTTGTGCTATTTTTATCAAAATTACATAAAAACATTAAATTTACATGTGCGTTTTTGCACACATCAATTTTGCATGCACTAAAATTAAAGTTGCTATTTTTTACATTGATTAAAATATTTGTGTTTACATTTTCACTCACGGTAATGTAAGTGTTGTATGTTGCGTTTTCATTATCAAAATCAAAAGTGACTAATTTGTTTGAGCTATCTAGTATGGTGTAGCAATGTGCAAATTTTAATTTGTCATCAAATGTTTGGCCAAGTGTGTTTGCATATTTCACATTGCTTTTGCCAGTTGGTACAAGTGCGGTTTGTGGTGCATATTGAACTGCACCCATGTTTATTAATTCATCTGCAACCGCAAAGCTATTTATGCCATAATTTATGCTTGTACGAATAGGGGTAGGGTTTACATATTTCATTAGCCTATACCTCCTACAAGTTCGAGATTAATTAATCTATTCATTTCCACAGCATATTCCATTGGCAATTCTTTTGATATAGGGTTTGCAAAGCCGCGAACAATTAGTGCTACTGCATCTTCACGCGTAAGGCCACGTGACATTAGATAGAAAATTGCTTTTTCACTAATTTTGCCAACTTTTGCCTCATGTGAAAATTGCACGTCAGCTGTGCCTACGTCGTTTACGGGAATAGTATCACTACGTGATATGTCGTCTAGCATCAATCCGTCGCAAGATACAGAGCATGATGAATGGGCAGCATTTGGCATGATGCGCACTAACCCGCGATATGTGGAAATGCCACCATTTTTTGAAATACTCTTTGCACTAACAATGCTTTTTGTGTGTGGGGCAGCATGAACCACCTTAAAACCTGTGTCTAGGTTTTGAGTGGCACCCGCAAAAGAAATTCCTGTGTATTCGGTGCGAGCATTTTCGCCGGATAAAATACTCATAGGATAAAGCATTGAAATGTGACTACCAAAACTACCAGAGACCCAAATCATATTTGCGTCTTTACCCACAATAGCTTTTTTGGTGTTTAGGTTCATCATATTTTTTGCCCAGTTTTCTATTGTGGAATATCTAAGAGTTGCACCATCCATCACAAATAATTCCACGCATCCTGCATGCAAATTTATTTTGCTATATTTTGGTGCGCTACAACCTTCGATAAAGTGTAAACTTGCACCTTCTTCCACAATGATAAGGGTGTGTTCAAATTGTCCACTCTCTGGGGAGTTTAATCTAAAATATGATTGCAAAGGTTGGTCTAGTTTTACCCCCTTTGGCACATATACAAAACTACCACCACTAAATACTGCATAGTGTAGGGCAATAAACTTGTGTTCGGAAAGCGGTGTGCATTTGGAAAAATATTTTTTTACCAAATCAGGATATTCGCGGATGGCGCTATCAAAGTCAGTGTATATTACACCTTTTTTGATTAGTTCATCTTTAATTGAGTGGTACACAACTTCGCTGTCGTATTGTGCGCCAACACCCGCCAAATATTCTCGCTCCGCCTTAGGAATGCCAAGTTTATCAAATGTTTGCTTGATATTTTCTGGCACATCATCCCAAGATGTTTGTTTTTTTGCTCTTGGGCGAACATAAGTGGATATTTCGTTCATATTAAGTTCACTTAAATCTGGTCCCCATGTGGGCATTGGTAATTTTTCATATATTTGCAATGCTTTTAGGCGTAAATCTAGCACCCATTGTGGCTCATTTTTTTGTTTGGATATTTCGCGCACAATGTTTTCATCTATTCCTGCCGTCATTTTAAATTCAAAATTGTCTGCGTCCACAAAGTCAAACCAAGCAGTGTTTATATCATCTACTTTTGTTTTATTCATTATTTACCTTTTTTGATATATTTGTCGTATCCGTTTTCTTCTATTTCTTTTGCAAGAGTGCCATTGCCTGTGTGTACGATCTTGCCATTTACTAGCACATGTACATAGTCTACATTTAATTTTTTCAATATCTTGGTGGAGTGGGTGATAATTAACACCGCATTGCTAGCGTTTTTGTACATGGCAATACCCTTTGATACCGTTTTTATTGCATCCACGTCTAGCCCAGAATCTGTTTCGTCAAGGATTACTAATTTAGGATTTAATTCTAACATTTGTAATATTTCATTTTTCTTCTTTTCACCACCACTAAATCCAACATTTAAATCACGCGACACAAGTTCGCTATTCATATTTAAGTTTTTTACATTTTTATCTAATTCTTTTTTTAGGTCGCCTAAATAAACGCTTTTGCCAGTTACTTTTTGTTTAATGGTTTTCACAAAATTCATTACACTAATACCAGGAATTTCTTCTGGCGATTGAAAAGACATAAAAATACCTTTGCGTGCAATTTCATCTGTTTGTAGATTTGTGATATCTTGGCCATCAAATTTTATTGTGCCCTTTGTTTTTAAATAACTTGGGTTGCCAAGAATTACATTTGCAAGTGTACTTTTGCCAGCGCCATTTGGTCCCATAATCACATGTGTTTCGCCAGGACAAATAGAAAGATTAAGGCCATGTAATATGGTCTTTTCATCTGCAGTTGCATGTAAATTTTTTACCTCGAGTAATGTTTTCATATTTATATTATTCCTAATTCCTAGTATTTTACTAGGTTTATTATAACATAATATAATTATTTTGCAAGTAAAATTAAATAAAAAGAGTGCAAATATATTGCACCTTTTATTTTACATTATTTGTAATTACATCTTTTAGGGTAGTGTTGGTCAAAAATTCGTTTACTATTTTATCAAGTTTTCCCCACACATTTATTGTCATACAACTAGCAGCTTTTTCGCATTTGCCGTCTATACAAGTTACTGTTTGTAATTTGCCTTCGGTAGCAGTAAGAATATCACCCACACTAATATTTTGTGCCGGGCGAGATAATGTGTAGCCACCAGCAATGCCCCTGTGACTTGTGACAAGTTTTGCTTTTACTAGCATTTGCATAATTTGCTCTAAGTATTTTTGTGATATGTTTTGGCGTGTGGCAAGTTCGTTTACTGCTACATTACCTTTGCTTTCATTTACTGCTATATCAGCCATTATTCTCATGGCGTATGTGCCTTTAGTGGAAATTTTCATAAGTTCTCCTAAAATTCATACCATAATTGTATGATTTAATTAAATGCTTGTCAAATTATTTTGAATAAAGAGAAATTGGTTATCATAATAAATTGATATTTATAATTTGATTTGATACAATAAAATTAAGATAAAAAGGAAAGAAAAATGCTAAGGATTATTTTTGTTCGCCATGCAGAAAGTGCGGGAGATAAATTAACACGCAGAGGTAAAAGACAAGCAAAAAGTGTATGCAGTGATTTGTGGTATGAAAATATTGCAAAAGTATATGTGTCACCACTAAATAGGACAACTACCACTGCAAAAATTATTGCAAAAAAATTATGCTTGGAAAATGTTGTGTATGACGAGCGCATTGCTGAGCGTGATACGGACAAAAGCAAACTCACCGCAAAGCAAGTGGCAGAGTATGATGCCAATTACTTAAATCCAGAATATTCACACACAAAGCCAGAGGGGTGCAAAAACTTTCTTAGTAGAATATTTTCGTTTTTGGATGATATAATCAAAGCGAATGATGATGGTACAGACAAAAGCATTTTGATAGTTGGACATAGTAGCCTAAGTTATGCCATGTATGCATACTTTGGTGGTGTACAAAAAGGTAAAAATTTGATGTGGACACGTGTGGGAAATGCAAGTAAATTATGTTTCCAAAATGTGTCAAAGGAGAGTAAAAATGCAAAAAAATGCTAAAATATCACTCATTTTTAATGTAATTATTGCAGTTTTCGTGCTTTTTGCAACAATTGCAATGTATACCAGTTTAGAGTTCATGGGACACACAACCCTGCTCACAGATGAAGGTGTAAGAATGCTACAATTTTACACTGTGCAATCAAATTTATTTATGGGAATTATGGCAGTAGTGTATGCTGTGTATGATGTACTGTTGATTAAAAACAGAATTAATCAAATTCCAGGAGTTGTAAGTTTGTTAAAATTAATGTTTACAGTTGGAGTGAGCGTAACACTACTTACAGTTGTTTTTTACCTAACACCAATTACAGGCAGCAATGCTGCTGCATTATATATGAATAGTAATTTATTTTTCCACACGCTAGTGCCAATTCTTGCAATAATAACATTCTTATGTTTTGAAAAAACAAAGAGTATTAAACTTAGATATGTATCATTGTGTCTAATTCCTACAATACTATATGGCGTGTATTATGCAATAAACGCATTTACACATGTGGTTGATGGTAAAGTCCCATACAAATACGATTGGTATTTATTTGCACAAGGTGGGGTAGGCATGACAATTGCAGTATTTGCAATGATGCTAACCTTTACATATCTTTTGAGTGTTGTATTATGGAAATTGAATAGAATTAAATTAAAAGACGAACAGAGTAAATAATGCTCTGTTTTTTTTGTGCGATTTCACCAATTACTTATTTGTTTGACGGATATAGTATATTATGATATACTATTTTAGTATTAGTAGTGGGGTGACTCTAATATGGTAAAATTGACAAGTGAACAAAAAATTCACAATTATGCCGCAAAATTAGCATTTTGCAAAACCAACCCTGCAATAGAATACAGGGTGGAAAATAAAATAGATATTGGCAAGTATGGTATATCTAGATTAGTTCGCAAAGAAACAGGTAAAGAAGATAACCACCATTATTTCTTTGATACCAAGGGTATACCACACCTTATTTGTACAACTTATGCGGGCGCTCAAAATGGTGAAAGTACTACACCAAAACAAAAAATGGTTGAAAATCAATCAATGCTACTGGAAGTGAAGGCGGCATTATTGTATATAAATGAACCAAAATTATTTAAGATTAAAGATAGCACAATTAAAAAGATGCTAAATGAATGTGCTGAGAATGAAGATTTTTCAACATTGCACATAGA
>JAGCSP010000020.1 GCA_017964105.1 Clostridia bacterium
AAAGCAAAATATGTGAACTTTGTTCGTAAGGAGGGAGTAGATGAAATCAAATAAGACATTATCAAATATTCTATTTATTCTTCCCTTGATACTTTTAGTAGTTGCATGCATCATAGTTGCAATATTTGGATTCAACACATCAATTGACTACAAAACATATTATCAATTTGACGTAAGATTCAACACAACACTTTCTGATAACAACATTGCAAGTTATAAAGCAGAATTTAAATCACTTGCAGAAAAGAATAATGTAACAATTTATTCATTAGAAAGCATTAACGAAAACATAAATGCTGGATTAGAAGTAAAAGTATTAAAAGGTACAAATGTTAGCGATGCAGCAATGCAAACAAGATTGACTGGTTTTGAAAACGATATCAAAGCAATCACAGGAATAAATGACGACGCTCATATCACTATTGAAAAAGAAGTTACAGTTTTACCACACACTTGGGTAAATTCATTTGTAAAAGGCTTATTAACAATTTTAGTTGGAACAATAGTTGTGTTCTTATATGTATGGATTCGTTTTGAAATCAAACTTGCCACAGCATATGTGCTAGCACAAGCAATGGGCCAAAGTATGATTTTTTCATTGGTAGCATTACTTAGATTACCAGTAACCTTAAACTTTATGGCTCCATATCTATCTACATTTGTAGTGCTTTCATTGTTGTTTGCTGTAATCTTTACAAGAGTAAGAACATTCAATACAAGCGATAAACAAAATAACTTAACACTTGTTAATAATGCTATGAATGACATTAGAGTAGTAAGTATAATTTTAGTTTGTGTACTTGCTCTTGTAGTATTAGTTGCAGCAGTTGCATACACCAGTAATAGTTTTGCTGTAATTATGCAAGTATTGTTAGGAATTGCAACAGCTGTGTATTCAATTGAATTTGTTCTTATCCCAACTTGGATTGCGCAATATAACAGAGGCAAGGATTCAAGACTTCTAAATAAGCAAAAACAAACTAGTGAACCATCCCCAAAAGATAAAGATAGGCTAGTAGTTTAATTCTAATTTAAAAAAGACCTTCACACATAAATGTAGAGGGTCTTTTCGTTTTATTATGGAATATATACAAAATCAAACAAAATTTAATGATAAAAAGATAACAGAATATAGTCAAAAATTCAATTTACATCCTGAAATAATTAAATTACTTATTTCAAGAGGTGTGGATAATTTTAATAAAATTGATAGTTTTTTAAACCCATCTATCAACCAATTACACAATCCATTTTTGCTAAGAAATATGGATAAGGTTGTAAAAAGAATTCAAACAGCAATGAATAATAAGGAAAACATTGTTATTCTTGGCGACTATGACACTGATGGAATTAGTGCTAGTGCAATACTATATAGTTATTTCAAATCTCATGGAGTAAACTCCCATGTGTTTTTACCAAACAGATTTATTGATGGTTATGGCATGAATAATGACACAATTGATAAAATTATTTCTACATACAGCCCACAATTAATTATTACTGTAGATTGTGGAATTGCAAGCTACAAAGAAGTAGAACATTGCAAATCAAAAGGGGTAGAAATTATCGTAACCGATCATCATGACATACCAGAAATTGTTCCAGACACACTTGTTATTGATCCAAAACTTAATAACCAAGATTATCCATTTAAAGAATTATGTGGCGCAGGCGTTGCATTGAAACTTGTTCAAGCATTATCTGGTGTTAGCGAAGCACTAAAATACACAACAATTGCAAGTATTGCTACTGTTGCAGATATTGTGCCACTTGTTGATGAAAATAGATTTATTGTTCATCATGGATTAGAAAATCAAGAAAACAATTTGCCAATTGGTATTAAAAAATTGTGTAAGAAAACAAAAATTAATTTACCAATTTCATCACAAGATATTGCATACAAACTAGCACCAAAAATCAATGCAAGTGGTAGAATGGGTGATGCAACAATATCATTTAATCTATATGTTTCAAATGATGATAAAGATCTTGCAGAAAATATTTCTAAACTTCTAAATCTAAATGATGATAGATTGGAAAATACAAATATAATTACTGATGACGCTTTTGATATGTTAAAAAATATCAATGTAACTAATCTTGGAATTATTGTTTTGTGCAAAGATAACTGGGAAAGCGGTGTACTTGGAATAATATGCGCAAAATTAGTTGAGAAATACAACAAACCGGTATGCCTACTCACAAATGTAGAAGGCGAATATAAGGGTAGTTGTAGATCAATTCCTGGCATTAATATATATGAAGCATTATCAAGTGTGTCAGATTTACTTATTCGCTTTGGTGGACACAACCAAGCAGGTGGATTATCTTTATATAAAGAAAATGTTGCAGAATTCACTAGAAGAATAAATGAATTTATTTTAAATAAATACCCAAAATCTGCATTTATACCAACTAAAACTTACGATATTGATGCAAATAAAGTAAATATTAATTTAGACTTTTTAAATCAATTGGAGCGCTTAAATCCGTTTGGATTCGGTAATGAAACCCCAACATATAAATTGTCATGCACCAATTGCACTGTAATGCGTCTTCCAAATCATCCAAACCATTTAAAAATTAAATACAATGATATGGAAGTAGTATGTTTTGGTGCAGGAGATATGTATTACAATTTCTCATCAAATACTCGCAAAGATATGTTGCTTGATATATCTGCAGAAAGATTTGGTAAAACAGTTAGAATTTTAGGCAAATTAAAGAGTGTAAATTTCAATAAATTAAATGGTGCTATTCGTAAAGATGTACTTTGTGCTAATTATTTGTATCAATTACAATATTTGAATACAAAAAATGATGCAATGCAAATTCATATTGACCCCAAAACTGCAATTGGCAGAATCAGTGAATTAGTAAGCACCAATCCAACAGGGACATTAATTATTTGTAACACATCTGATTCTTACGAAAAAATTTGCCGTAAATTGCCTCAAATCAAAAATTATGAGTTGTATTCCATCAAGCACTCAATGGGCGAAAATACCATACTTTTATCGCCTAATAGTGAAGAAAATTTTATCAATTACTCAAATATAATTTTTATGGATACGCCACTTTGCACAGGATACATAAATCATGTGGCACAAGATGGTTCACAAATTTATGTTGTGGATGGCAAATTTAACAATAATTTGTTTAATTCACTCGATTCATCACGTCATGTATTTGGAATATATCACAACATAATCAAAGATTACGTAAATAAAAACATTCAATCAATAGATTTGCCAAATGTATTTAAAAACATTAAGAAGTTGAATCCTCAAAATAGTTATTTAAATTACAGCCAATTCTATTTTGTAGCAAGCGTACTCAGTGAGCTTGGTATAATTAATATTGATGGTGGTAAGATTACTTATGATAGTAGTGTAAATTCAAAACTTACCAATTCAACAATTTATAACTTTGTATCTCAATTTAAAAATTTTAAGGACTAATTATTAATGGAAAAATTATTAGAACTCGCAAAAGAGAAACTAAAAGATAAAGAATACAATAGTGTATGTGAATATTTTGATAAGGTTAAAGATTTAAATTCAAATAATAATGTTTACAATTTAAATCTTGCAATATCTTCAGCATACAAAACAATTAAAAAACAATTGGACGTCAATTGCGTAATTGTTGCGCTTGTTTATCCTTTTGTTATTACAGAAACATTGGGGGATATTGAACTTAATGATGATGTAAAAAATATCCTAAATTCACTTACAGCACTTTATAATATTAAAATAAATAATAGAGAAGAAGAAATTAAGGCAATCCGTAGTTTATTCTTGGCGACAGCCAAAGATTTACGCACAATGATATTAAAATTATGTATAGAGGTATCAAAATTAGATGCTTTTGATACATATGTCCCAGAATATCAAGCATCCCTAATGGATAACTACAAAAACTTTTATTCTCCTATTTCCGCAATGCTTGGCATTAAAGACTTTAAAGACATATTGGAAAATGCAATTTTCAAATACAATATGCCTAAGTTTTACGAACAACTTTCAAAGGCGGTTTCTACTTGCGTAGCCGAAGGTGAAGAGGAAATTAACAAAGCAATTGAAAAAATTAAAGCAGAATTTGAGCCAACAATCCCTAATCTAAAAGTATTTGGTAGACAGAAAACAATACATAGTATTGCCAAAAAATTAATGCGTAAAAACATGAATGTTGGTGATATTATCAAAACTTATAATGGCAAATTACTTGACAACTATGATGAAGAAATTAAAGATTTTGGAACAACAAAGTTAAATCAAATTGTTGACGTTTTGGCACTAATGATACTTGTAAATGATGTCAATGAATGTTTTAGTGTACTAGGTAAAATCTTTACAATGTTCACACCTTTAGGAAACTTCAAAGATTATATTACTCACCCAAAGGAAAATGGTTATCAATCACTTCACACAGTTGTATTACTACCAAATGGCTCACCATTAGAAATTCAAATTCGCACATTTGATATGCATGAGTACAATGAATACTGTTTTTATAAA
>JAGCSP010000021.1 GCA_017964105.1 Clostridia bacterium
GTTTTAGACAAGGCAAAATAGTGTTTTATTCAATCGCTAGTGACAGCATAAATAATGTGATGTTAGGTGGTGTTGATTGCTTGCTAAAAGAAGCAAATTGTTAAAGTCGGTATTGAAATTTTATAGTTTTAGTTGTATAATAGTAATGTTTAGATAAATTATGGAACGAATACTTACAAAACACAAATTAATAGGTACTATTAAAAAACCAGCATCTGATACACATGAAGTTTGGACTTTTATGAAGTTGTTGGTTGAGGAATGTGATATCGTAAATAAAACAGATATTGTTGTGGATTTTAATAAATCTGCAAATAATAATGTGGATAGACAACCATTTGAGAGTTTACCATCTTTGGCACTAACACCATCAGGCAAACTTATTGGCATTGTACCAAGGATGATATATAGATTGCACGACACACAGGATAGAACAAGTTGCAGTATTCCGCTTGATAAACAAACGGCTTCTAATTTTGTAATCTCTAGATATATGACGCGACTAAGAATAGATAGCGGTGAAGATTATCATGTATGCAGATATATTGTCTTTGAAGCTTATGGATTAAAAGACAAGAACCAATTGGAATATCTTGGTCAATATTGTATTACAGACAACAATCCATCTGTTCGTGGTGGTATTTATGTAGATGATGTATATACAGCATCTGAATACCAACACAATGGAATTGCAACTACGTTGCAAAAGCATGCTTTTGAATATGTCCAAAAGAATAAATTAATGTTTGAGAATTTACATCATGTAAATGTGGAACTAGATTGCGTATCAAGTATATTTGCACATTCACTATATTTAAGTGGTGGATTTAAAGAAAATAAATCTTTGAAAAAATTTTATGATATAAATTATGTGCATGGCAGTAATAAAATCCCAACACCATTAATTAAAACACTATCCAATGATGATGATTATTCAAACAAATTGGGGTGTCCACTCAATGCAATAAAACCACGATTACATAATAAAATTCGTATTATTGAGAAAGAAGATAACATTATGTAAAAAATACCCCTTGAATTAAGGGGTATTTTATATTATAATAAATATAATTGTAGGTGCGATATGCAAACAACAAATAAAGCACAATTTAATATGGTTGGAAGCGCTACCAGCATGACAATAGAACAATTGGTGGGTTTTATTGGCAGGGTAAATGTGGAATGTGAAAAACTAAATAAAATGCGCACTAACACAGAAAATGGTTTTACTGCCACTCCAAAAATTGTAAGCATGCCAAATGGTAGTGTTTTTTGCATAATTGAAACACTAGATTATAGGGCACATACTTATCGTGATTATAATTCAACAGAACTCGATGAGGCTTTTGGAGAAAAAGGTGAAATCCAAGCGTTTGAGTATGCATTAAAAAGATACAATGCAGATTTTGTAAGATTATATCATAAATATATGGCATACGTTCTTGATAGAAAAAACGAACTCACTTTGGTTGGTGTGTGTGCATACAGTGCAAATAGTCATAATGCTAATGCACTAATTGATGGTGTGCACGTCATAGAAGGATGGCGTAATCTTGGCATTGCTCACACAATGCTTTCTAATATGCTTTGTGATATGAAACAAAGAGGTGTGGAAAATGCAAGTTTGCATAGCGTAAATAGTCCTAGTGCTAAAGGATTGTATGCAAAATTAGATTTTAAGCCAGATTATGTAACAAATTTTTATCGTTATCCATATGAATTGTTTACGCCAATGGTTAAAAATTTGGGCAAACAGGATAACAATCTTAGAGTTGTATACAAAAAGACCAAACATGCTATTAGTAATTCATTAAAATTAATGTGTGGCACAGGTTATAAGATAGATAAATTACACACTTTTATTGATTTGATGCAAGATAGGGTGGCAAAAGAACAAAAAAATAAAATAAATGTTGAGCAAGGTTTTGTACCATATGGAAAACTTGCAAGAGGCAAAAATGGCGAATTATTTGCAGTAGTTGCCACAAAAAGTGAACTTACAAATAGCGAAATGCTAGATGATACATATTTACTAGATAAATACAAATGTCACACTTTATCCAGCCTAAAAAAAATTAGCAACAAAGATAAAATTGTTACAAAATTTGATGCTTTTGTATATGACCTATGTGATTTTTATAAAGTGGGAAGTATATATTTTAGACAAGATCCTAAAAACGTAAAATGTGCAATAATAGATGGCAATAAGGTAAATGACGATTATCAGGGCAAAGGAATTTCCAGTGGTCTAGTTGCAACATTGCTTGAGCATTTGAGTATGAATGGTTATAGTAGTTATAAGTTAGAAAGTTCAAGGTATGATTCGCTTAATTGCAGGGCTGGTGAAATTACACCATCCCTAAAACAATGGCTTAATGTTGGTGCAACATTAGATGAGAATGGTAAATCTACCACTTGGACAATACCAATGCGTGGACAAATTAAGCAAAATCATAAATACACAACACAAGTTTTCCCAATAGTAACAATAGAAAAGGAGTAAGCATGAATAAAAGCATGAAAACACCACTAGTTGGACTTGACTGGTATGGTGACAAAACATTTGCATATTTTTTGGAAGAAAAGTTGCAACAAAAATGCAAAGAATATGAAGAATTGCTTGTAAATAAAGAAACAAATACAAAGCCCGAATATTTATTTTTAAAGACAAAGAATGGTGAGAGTTTTGGAATTGTTATTCATAAGGAACAAAGATTGAATAAACCAAGTTTACTTCACAAAAAGGGTTATAAGTCACATAGAGTTAGTTATAATTTGAATGAACTAGATGATGATTTTGCTCATTGGGCATTGCAAACAACTATTTCTAAAATGAATATAAGAAACTTTACTAAAATTGAAGCATATTCTCTAAAAGAAGATTGCAGGCTTGTGCAAGTGGCAGAATTTTCATATTTTGTAAGTGAAGATAAACACGGCAAAGAAGCATACATTGATGGAGTGCATGTAAAAAAAGATTATCGTGGTTTAGATATTTCTCGTGCATTACAAGATTATGCACATTTGCGTTTTGCAAAAGAAGGCGTGGATGCTATTACTGCAGATTTAGTGAAAATTGATATTGATTATGCATCAGAAACAACAGATCCATATCGTGACCCATACACACCATATTTTAATATGCTTGTGGGAAACCCAAGAGAACGCGTGTTTAGAGGGGAAATAATTAGAGCAAAAGAAACTGAAAGTTATGGATACGATGTAGAAAGCAAAAGGCAAATGCATGACCATTGGATTGGTGTAACACCTGTGCGTGCAGAAATGAAAAATATTAAACTAAACCCAGATGTAATTATTCCAAAAGATGAATTTGTAAAAAATCAGGGTGAAGACGTATCAACAATGTAGGCATTTTAAAGAATAGCAGATTGCTATTCTTTTTTGCTTTTAAATAATTAATATTTGTTTTATAATAATAGTACATGGATAAAGAAATTTTAACTAGGATAAAATCCAAACTTGCAACGCTTACCACAAGTCCCGGTGTGTATAAAATGCTAGATGAAAGTGGTAACATAATATACATTGGAAAAGCTAAAAATCTAAAAAATAGAGTTAGCTCATATTTTGTTGCAACCAGACAACCAGAAAAAGTGCAACAAATGGTGGAACATGTGTATGATTTTGATTACATTGTTGTAAGTAACGAGCAAGAAGCACTAAATTTGGAAAGTAATCTTATTCATGCAAATCAACCATTTTATAATATATTACTAAAAGATGGTAAGGCTTTCCCCTACATTAAAATTTCACGCAAAGACAAGTTTCCAAAAGCGGAACTAACTAGACGTGTAAAAAAAGATAATGCTGATTATTACGGACCATTTTTTGGTGCTGCAAATGGCACACAAATTTTAAAGATAATCAATAATACTTTTAAACTAAAAGATTGTAATTATTCTCGCAAACAAAAGCGTGCATGTCTTCGTTATCAGATGGGGTATTGCTTAGCACCATGCATAGGTGCATGTAGTGACAGTGAATATAAAAAAGAAGTGCAAAAAGTAGTAAGATTTTTAAAAGGCGATGTAAAAGAAGCTCGTGATATTTTAACAAAAAAAATGATGGCTAGTTCTGAGAGTGAAAATTACGAAAAAGCTATGGAATATCGTGATAATTTAAGGGTGCTCGATAACTTAGAAAAAACATTTGTTACCGAACTTGGCACGCTTGAAAATATTGATATTTTTGCATTTGCAACTGATGGAAATAGAAGTGTGATTACACTTGGCACCATTCGTGGTGGAAAGATGCTTGGTGTCAATAACTACAATGTAATTGATGCCTCACTAGATATGGAAGAAACTCTAAGGCATTTTATTACCCAGTACTATTTATCTACACCCGTAATACCAGATGTGATTATCACTAGTTTTGAAGATGATAATTTGCAAACTTGGCTAAGTGAATTGAAGGGCAAAAAAGTAGAGTTTGTGAGCCCAATTCGTGGTGTGAAGAAAAAGCTCTATTCTTTGTGTGAAAACAATGCAAAAGAAGATTTGATAAAAAATCTTACTAAACAAGATTTGTACGAACGTAAAACACTTGGTGCAATGGAAGAATTGAAAAAGGTATTACACCTAAGTAAATTACCAAACAGAATTGAGGGGTATGATATTTCAAACATTCAAGGCACAAATACTGTGTCGTCAATGGTAGTGTTCACTGGTGGTGTGCCAAACAAGTCGCATTATCGCAAATTTAAAATTCCACGTAACACACCAAATGATTTTCTTTCTATGAAAGAAACAATTACTCGCAGGTTTAATGAATATAAGATGGGTCAAGACGTATCATTTGCCACAATGCCAGATTTAGTTCTAATTGATGGCGGAAAGATTCAATTACAATTTGCATATGAAACCTTGCAAGAGTTGGGAATAAAAGTAGATATCGTTTCACTTGCAAAACGATTTGAGGAAGTGTATAAACCTGGTGAAGATGAACCATATGTATTGCCACGCAGTAATTATGCGTTAAAGCTATTACAAAACGTGCGTGATGAAAGTCATAGGTTTGCCATTACATTCCATAGGTCACTAAGATTTAAACGTACACTAACCAGTGAATTGAATCAAATAGAGGGAATTGGTAAAACTACTGCAATTAAATTGCAAACGCACTTTAAGAGTGTTGAAAAAATCAAAAAAGCAAATATCAGTGAGCTAATGCGTGTGGATAGAGTAACTCATGCACAAGCAAAGGCCATATATGATTACTTCCATAGTTAAATAATTCACAATAGCAAGGCGCTTTGAATATATAGTAATGTTCAAAGCGTTTTTCTATATAATAGATATAATTAAGTTATATTATTTAATTGTAAATTTTTTTATTATGGGGTAAAATATGAGTAGCACACGTAGGGTATATGTCAAACTTTCTAAAATATGTGAAACTGCAAAAAATGTAAATTTATCTAAATTTACATCAAATAGGATTGGCGGTGTAGCAAAGATTATGGTAAGTCCCAGCAATTTGGAACAAATCATAAAAGTTTTAGATGTGATTGAAAAAGCACAAATATCTTATGTAGTGCTTGGCAACATGACAAATGTATTAATAGACGATTACGATGGTGTAGTAATTAGAATTGCAAATAATTTTGATAATGTAGAGATTCATGGTAGCAAGATTATTGTAGAGTCTGGTTGTTCACTATCCAAAGTATGCAGTATAGCTATGATGCATTCACTAACTGGCTTAGAAGAATTATTTGGTATTCCAGGAACTGTTGGTGGAGCGGTGGTGATGAATGCTGGCGCATTTGGAAGTTGTATGGAAAATGTTGTATCTTGTGTGATAGCTATTTGCAATGGCAAAATAACACACTATACAAATAGTGAGTGTGATTTTGCATACAGACACAGCAATTTGCAAGATAAATTTGTTTTGTTTGTGCAGTTTGATTTGAAAAAAGGAAACAAAAATCAAATTCAAACAAAGATGATGGAATATATGTCGACACGCAAAAATAGTCAACCATTAGATATGCCATCTTCGGGATGTACATTTAAAAACATTGTTGGATTACCAATTGGAAAGTTGCTTGATGAGGATGGATTCAAAGGGTGTTCTGTTGGTGGAGCATGCGTTAGCACAAAACATGCAAATTTTATAGTAAACAAAAATAATGCAACAGTAAATGATGTTGTGCAACTAATAGAAAAGTTGCAAAATCATATTTTACTAAAATACAAGGTTATGCCTCAAACTGAGATAAGAATTATAAGGAGAAAAAACGAATGATATTATTTGGTGATTACCATACTCACACCAATTTTTCACATGCCAAAGGCACAATAGAAGATAATGTGCTAGCAGCACGAAAAAAAGGTTTAAAACAAATTGCCATTACTGAGCATGGTTTTGATCATACTGCATATGGCATTACTCGTGGTGAGTACAACTTAATGCGCATGGAAATTGAAAAATTAAATGCCAAATACGGTGATATCGATATCTTTTGTGGTGTTGAGGCAAACTTGCTTAATATTAATGGTGACATTGATGTAGATAAGAATGAACGCAAAGCCATTGATGTGTTGGTTGTGGGATTCCACAAAGCGTTTAGAATATATAGTCCAAAAGCTTTCTTTACATTTTTTGTTCCAAATGTACTTGGTATTGGCAGACATTCAAAAAGAGTAATTGCTAGAAATACACAAGCATACATAAAAGCTTTGAAAAAATATAACATTGATATACTTGCACACTTAAAATCAAATGGATGCATTGTTGACCCAGTTGCAATAGCAAGGGTTGCAGCAGAGCGTGGCACATATATTGAACTAAATGGAAAAAGAATTGATTTTACACCAGCAGAAATAGAGGGCATGGTGAAAACGGGTGTGAAGTTTATTGTAAGTAGTGATGCACATCGCCCAGAACGAGTAGGCGAAAATCATAGAGGTATGAATATTATTGAGAAATATAATATTCCACCTGAGCAAGTTGTAAATTTAGAGAGAATTCCACATTTTAAAAATTGTAATAAAGACGTTGAGGAGTAAAACTTATGTCCTTTGCTTATAAAGCAAAATTAGAGGTGCTAAAACAAACTATTGATAACGATTGTTGTGCGATAGCTTTCCTTAGTGCCATAATTAAATGCAGTGGACAACTTAATATTAGTGATGGGCACCCAATAGTAGAGATATTTACTGAAATAGAAGAGCTCTACGACAAGGTTAATGCGATTGTAAAGCAGTATTATGGCAAGGAATGCACATTAGATATTGCAGACGAAAGCATTATTGCAAAATCTACAAGATATAGAATTACTTTGCCAGATGGTATTACTGAACAATTACTTGTAGATTTGGGTATTATGTCACTTGGCATTGATGGATACAAAGAGATCAATAATGGTATTACGCCATTTATCATTCAAGATGACCATTGCAAAATTAGTTATATAAAAGGTGCATTTGTAAATTGTGCAACTTCGAATATTATAATTAAAAATTATAACA
>JAGCSP010000022.1 GCA_017964105.1 Clostridia bacterium
ACCAATGCCCACAGCTGCCCTTGCAGCGAGCTTTTGACAAATTATTGCAGCTACAATACCTACGACATTTAGCGCAACAACTATCCCACCATAAATTAAGATAAAGTTTTTATCTCTATTTGCAACCCCTGTATCAATCATTGCAGCAATAAGCAAAGGAATGATAAGTTCTGTTGCGGTCTCAAGCAATTTAAATGCTGGGCCAATTATTATTTGCGTTTTGTACTTTAAAAAATATTTTTTGAAAATCCCCATTATGCTTAATCCTTTTTTAAATTTTACAATTTTATAATATATTATAAAAGCTATTTAATCAACTAATTTTGTAACTTTACAGATTTAAAATACTTATTGTAATGTTTGTTGCAATGCTTTTATAACTCAAATTAATATTTTAAGTTTAAATTGCATGTGCAACTTTTTGACAAAAAACATATGATTTATTACAATATCAACATTGTTTTGACAAAAACAAGTGTGCACTCTCCGCTTGTTATCTTACCATTTAGAATAATTAAGAGATACATGATGGTTTAGATTAGGAATAATAAAAACAACAAAATATACAAACCAATTAAAATTACTTGCTTTGTGCTTAATGGTGTGCTAATTATTATATTGTATTTATCACAACACGAGGAAGATTGATGAAAAAAGATAAACTAGGCGCATTTATTGATGCAGTATATGCCATTACAATTACTATTTGCATAATAAATCTAGAACGACCAGCAGATGTTTCTTGGGGAGCTTTTTGGGCAATAAAAGATTCAATAATTGTGTACTCAATAACGTTTTTTATGATGGTGAGCATGTGGGTACAAATCCACTATCTATGGGAACAAATTGAGCGTATTGATCACGCTGTGGTGTGGACATGTATGACATTTTTGTTTACATCTTCATTTATTCCATATATGACCGGTTTGCTTGTAAGTAATAATTTTTCTAACAAATACTTTGCAGTGGCTTATGGTTTACTAACCGTTTTAATTTCGCTAAATTTACTATTCATTCAAAAGGCGGCTGAACACTGCAACAAAGATGTTCTTACTGCCAAATATAACAAAAGTATTCTTATTCCAAATATACGCATAATGGCAGTAGATATCTTAATTAAACTTGTTGGTACTGTACTAAGCGTATTGATATGGCCACCAACAATACTTGTTGCCGTAGTAGTATCTTTTGAATACAACTCCATTGCCACACGCATAGTAATAAAGTGGATGAGAGATGAAACAATATTCAACAAACAAAAGCGCATCGAATTAAGAAAACAAAGATATAACGAATTCAAACAAAGAATTAGAGAAAAACGAGCAAGGCGTACCGCTTTAAAACGTGAACACTTACAACAAGTGAAAGAATATGCTCAAATGAAAAAACAAAAGAAAGACTCACAAAGAGAGAACTTTGTTCAATATGTGAGCAATAATTCCAAAAAGAAAAAATAATAAAAAGCGACACAAAAGGTCGCTTTTTTATTGGTGGGCAATACAGGACTCGAACCTGTGGCTTCCTCCATGTGACGGAGGCACTCTACCAACTGGGTTAATTGCCCACAAAATAATTATTAACTGACAAAATTATATCATATACATAACCCTTTTGCAAGCATCTGCGATTTAAAAAAGATTAGCCAAATTAAAAATCGACT
The DNA here is from genome assembly GCA_017964105.1 of Clostridia bacterium. Lineage (GTDB taxonomy): Bacteria > Bacillota > Clostridia > Christensenellales > UBA1242 > UBA11490. The sequence continues at coordinate 1,661 of JAGCSP010000022.1, forward strand.
AATCTTGGATATATGGGTTAATTATTTTAGTTTCTATTGCTTTGCGTTTGTCTTTGCCATTATAATCTTTATCCCAATCTTCAATGGCCTGATCAAACATTTCCAAATAGTAGTTCATACTACGCTCTAACGTAAACTTATTTGCATGATGTGCAACAACATCTTTTTGTTTGATGCGATCTTCTTCGTGTTCTATCCACCAATCAATTTTGTTGGCTAGGTCGATATAGTTACCATGTTCAAATACGCTATTTTCATGCACTGTAAATTGACTAGTTGCACTTTTTTTGCTGTTAGACACAACTGGCACACAACCACATGCAATAGCTTCTAGGCAACTCATGCCCTCTATTTCTATATCAGCTGGGTGAATATATAAATCAGCGTAATTGTATAAGTCTACTAATTGTGGTCTTGACAAGAAGGTGAAAATAGGATAGTTTGGTAACTTTTTGGACATGCTCATTATTTTATGTAAAATAGGTCCTTTCCCGGCAAATACTAATTGTATTTTATCTTTATATTTACTTGCGTTCACTGCTTTAATAATTAAATCGTGACGTTTTTCGCGCGAAAATCTCCCAACAAAACAGATTATGAATTTATCTTCAAGCATTTTTGGTTTTTCGTGATTTGGTTCTACTCTAAACATATCATTAAACCCGTTTGATATTACGTGCAAATTTGCATGATATTTGTGTTTAACTAATTGATCTGCAATCATTAGTGATGGCGTATGAATATGCTTTACATGTCTATATGTGCGTCTATAAAAATCTTTCCACAAAGATTCGTTTATAATTTTCGACTTTTCTAAGTAAAGCGTGGATGTTATGTTTTCTGGTGACAAGTGAAATGATGCTGTGCATGGCACATTTAGTTTTTTGCACAATTGTATTGTGGTGTATCCCAACTTAAATGGTAAATACACATGTACAATGTCAGAGCCCAATATTGCCTTTTCTAATGTTACTTGCTCTGGTTTTCCAAACTGAAAACCTTGTGAATTAATAATTTCCGTAATTAGTTTGCCAAAATAGCGTTCTTTTACTGCAAACTCTGTATTTTTGCCATTATCTATTGTAAGCACCCTAACAGTATGGCCGAGATTAATAAGCCCATTATATATACGTTGACTAGATACACTAGTGCCATGATTATTTTGAAAAAACTGATCTGTAACTAAAGTAATTATCATAACAATCTCCAATTTGCAGTGTCATTATAACACATAAATATTTTTTTGTAAAAAGATTGCCCGACATATGATAGATTTACACTTTCACTTGATAGTTTTACAATAATATTGTATAATTCCATTGTATTTATTGCATGAGTAAAGGCGAATAGCATCTTCTAACACTCATGCAAACAATATCTATGCAGGGGTGTCAGAGTGGAGAGATAGTCCGGTGGACTATCGGAATGACGGGCTTACATTCAGTAACAAACATTCTTACTTGCTGACGGGCTTTGGGCGAATGGCACATTCGAGCACTCTTGCAAACAATATCTATGCAGGGGTGTCAGAGTGGTCGAATGTGCTGGTCTCGAAAACCGGTATACCGCAAGGTATCGGGGGTTCAAATCCCTCCCCCTGCGCCAAAAAGTGCACTAGCACTTTTTTTGTTTATATTGCCTTAAAAAATTACAAAAAAATATTTAATATGATATAATGGTATATATAAATATTAACCACGTAAGGCGGATATAATTATGGATAATTTTGTAGTTGGTCGTGATATATCTAAATGTTTACTATGTCATGACGCCCCATGTTCTAAGGCTTGCCCATACAAGCAAGATCCTAAGAAAATTTTAAAATCTTTGCGTTTTGCAAACTATAAAGGTGCTTTAAAAGGAGTAAGCTCTGCATGTGAAAACTGCTCTGCTCCATGCCAAGAGCATTGTGCACTTGGTCCTGATTATGGCATTAAAAAGATACTCACAAGTTGCAATATGCAAAAGGAAAAATTAAAATTAGATTACACAAAAGCAGATATAAAAAGTGATATTTGTGGAATAGAGATAGAAAATCCATTTTTGCTATCATCGTCTGTGGTATCATCTTCATACGATATGTGCAAGCGCGCATTTGAAGCTGGCTGGGCAGGTGTATCATTTAAAACAATTTGTCTAATGGACATTCATGAAGCGTCCCCTAGATTCTCTGCTTTAAAAAATTTAGATGGTACTTTTAGTGCATTTAAAAATATTGAACAACTAAGTGACCACTCTGTTGTGGAAAACTTGGAAATATTTAAAAAATTAAAACAAGAGTTTCCAAATAAATTTTTACTTGTTTCAATTATGGGTAGAAATGAAGAGGAATGGGCATATCTTGCAAGAGAATCAGAAAAAGCAGGTGCAGATGCACTTGAACTTAACTTCTCTTGTCCAAACATGACAAAAGATGGCACAGGTAGCGATGTTGGTCAAATACCAGAACTTGTAGAAAAATATACAAGAGCAGCTGTGGACGCAGTAAAAATACCAGTTTTAGCAAAGCTAACACCAAACGTAATGACTATGTCACCTGCTGCACTTGCTGCAAAACGTGGTGGTGCAAAAGGTGTTGCAGCAATCAACACAATTAAATCTATTACTGAATTAAACTTAGTTCAAAAAATATTTACTTCTCAAAAGGTAGATAAGGTTGCTGTGGGTGGATTATCTGGCCCAGCAGTAAAACCAATTGCTCTTAGATTTATTGCAGAACTTGCACAAAATAAAGAATTAAAAGATATGCATATTTCCGCAATGGGTGGCGTGTACACATACGAAGACGCATTTATGTTTATGTCACTCGGTGCGCGCTCAATCCAAATTACCACAGCAGTTATGGAATATGGATATGATATTATCCAAGAATTAGTAGAAGGATTACAATATTTTGTGGCATCTAGCGGACACAAACACCTAAAAGATTTATTAGGCGCAAACATTCCAAATGTGGTGGACGTAAATGACATGGATAGAGATATTGTTGTTTATCCAAAATTTGTAAGAGAAAATTGCTTACACTGTGGTAGATGCTATGTGTCTTGCCGTGATGGTGGACACCAAGCAATTTGTTTTGGCGAAGATAGAAACCCTATGCTTGATCCAAAAAAATGTGTGGGCTGTCACTTGTGTGTACTTGTGTGCCCAAATAGAGCAATTGTTTCTAGCGAAGTAAAAATTAAAAAGCCAAAAGAATAATAAAAAGATGTGGGATTTCAAACCACATCTTTTTTATTTTTTGTAATAAGTAAACACTCTTGGTCATAATATATTACATGAACAAAAATAAGTTTTTAAAATCATTATATATTATTATTCCTATTGTTATTGTGGCAGTACTTGGCAGTGTGTTTGTGCGTCTAGGCATGCCGTGGTATGAAAATTTAACCAAACCAAGTGAATGGGTCCCAAATATACTAATTCCAATTGTGTGGACAATTATCTACTTGGCATTTGGTGTAGTGCTTATAATTTGGCAAAATAAAGAAATTATATCAACAAGAACAATTATATTGCTTGTGTTGAATGGATTTTCAAATGTTTTGTGGTGTTTGCTATTTTTCACACTAAAACTGACCCTTGTGGGAAATATTGCAATACTTATCAATCTAATTGCTGGTTATTTGCTTTTGATTGATATATATCACAATAAAAAGTTGTATGCTTACATTTTATCTATCTACCCCATTTGGTTATCCATTGCTACAACGCTTAACATTGCCATGTGGATACTAAACTAAAAAAACTCTGACATTTCGTCAGAGTTTTTTTATACTGCATAATTTCGAACTATTGCCATTGTCATATATGAGAAATACATAACAACAAGCATAATTCCTTCTAATCTATTTATTTTATTGCCAGATAGGCATACAAGCATAAATATCACGCTTGCTACAAACAAGATAAGTGTATCCACAAGCATTGTCATGGAAATGTTAATGCTTGTAATAATTCCTGATGTGCCAAGAATTAGAACTATATTCATAATGTTTGAACCAACAACGTTACCAACTGCCAAATCTGTTTCACCTTTCTTTGCAGCAATAACACTAGTTACTAGTTCTGGCAAACTTGTACCAAGAGCCACTATTGTGACACCAACAAGCGCTTCACTCATACCTGCTGCCATTGCCAAGAATTTGGATGTACGAGATACACACTCTCCACCAAATACAACAGCTGCAAGACCACCAATTAAAAACAATACTATTTGCCACACTTTTAATTGTTTTTCTGGCTTTTCTTCTTTTTGAGTTTCAACCACTGTTTGCTCAGCAAAATTATGTTGCTTTTTTGCAAACATTATTTGAATTACCATGTATGCAACAAATAATAAAAATAGTATTAATGCTTCCCACCATTTAATTACATTTGTTGGGTTAAATCCAAGCACAGAATCTGCACCAAAGAATAGTAATAGTGCAGTAACGCCAATCATAAATGGCAAGTCGAATTTTTTAGTACTTTTTTGAATTGGAATATTTGACATAATTGCCACAACGCCAAGGATAAGAAGCATATTTGATAAATTGCTACCAACAACGTTTCCCACAGACAAATCTGCACTACCACTAATCGCACTTGTCACACTAACAGCGAGCTCTGGCAAACTTGTGCCAATAGCCACTATTGTAAGCCCAATTATAATGGATGGAACTTTTAACTTTTTGGCAACAGCTGATGCGCCATTTACAAAATAGTTGGCCCCAATAATTAATGAGGCAAAGCCAATTATTAAAAATAAAATATTAAGAAAAATTTTCATTTATTATTTTGCCTCCTTAGTTAATTTTATAACTTCACTCGCAAGGCCTTCCAATGTATCAACTGGTTGCTTGTTTTGCTCTAATGCATAAATGTAATCAAGATAAAAACATTTTTCTGCGTTTTGTGGTCTTCCATACACAACCTTACTACTACGAACCCAATAGCCAAACTCAACATTTGTAGTAAGACCAGGATGACTATCCATTTTTCTATTTATCCAAAAGCACACTATCGCACTGCTTTTCATAGCAGAAATTTCCCACAAAATTTGATTTTCATAAGACAATCTCTTGTTTTGTGGTATATTTGTGTAATCAGGATTATACACTACTCCATCAAAACCACTTTCCCTTAATTTGCCTATTACAAACTCTCTCCAATCTTGTTCATTAACGTCTGCCATTGTACCACATAAAAATATGGATTTTTTATTAAATTCTATTTGATGTGTGGGATTTAATACTTTCATGCGTATAGTATAGCAATTATTGAAACAAAAAACAACTTTATTTTGCTTGGCAAAATACATATTTAAAATGTATAATAATATTAACAATACATTGTGAGGTGCAAAAAATGGGAAATTTTTTAGCTCTTAGCGCTGGGGCAACAAACGCTATCATTATCTCAGTAACATGTGCATGTATCGCACTATTATTCTTTATGCTTGTGTATCGCAAGCGCAAAAGCATCCAACAAGCACACGATGGTTCTGCACCTGCTCCTAAAAAAGAAAAGCATAAAAAACACAAAAAAGTGAAAGAGTTAGAACAACCAGCAGAAGGTGAATCTCACAAAGATATGCTAAGTGACATTATTGCAGTACACGAGCAATAACAAGCAGAAGCACAAGAAGCAAAAGCTGAAAGTGAAGAAGAACCACAAGAAGTTGACATAAAAGAAGTAGAAGATATTTCTGCAGACAACGGCGAAGAATAAAAAACAAAAAGTTTATGAGAAATCATAAACTTTTTTATTTTTTTATGTTGGCAACTCTCTATAAACTTTGAACCATTCGCTATCTTGTAGTTTTATAGCAGAAGCCGAGCATGCCAACTTGTACACATCCCCTTTTGACATATATACCACATTCCCATTAAATGGTACTTGCTTACCAGATACATTTGTATCATATAAAGTGGTTACATATATTTCGCTAGTGTATGGACAAACATTGTTTACAAAATGTTGTGATGGGAATTTATTGTTATTATCTTCCGTGTATTCATTGCTACCTGCACAGCAACACACAACTACTGTTTTAGGTTGAATTATGGCCATTAGTGCAGCAGATGATGCTGTGTATGAACCATGATGACCAGCTTTAAACAAATCCACTAGTGGCAATGTGTTTCTCTCAATCAAACTTTCCTCACCCTCTTCTTCCAAGTCACCTGTGAATAGATAATTTCTTGTGCCATTCGAAAATAGGCAACTTACAGAATTATTATTTTCATTTGATGAAGGTGTTTCATAATATTCAGTATCAAGAATTGTCATGGAATAACCGCCACCAACTGAATATGATTTGTGCGCGCCACCCGTTTCGTTCACACATTGCAACGCTGTGTAATGAGTAGTTCCATGATTAGTCACTGCTTCTGTCAAATTATTTGTAAATCGAGTGTATAATGCACCATCCACAAGTGTTGCAGAATCAATAAATATTTCTACGCTATATGCACCAAAGAAACTATTATTATATTGTGCAGCAGCAAAACCTGCAATGTGGTCTTGGTGTGCATGTGTGAGTATCACATACTCAAACACACCATCTGTTACATAGTGACTAAGATAATCTGTGATTGTAGGCAAACTATTTAATCTTGACCCGCAATCAATAAGAATATCACATTCTGCTGTTTTTATATACACACAGTCACCAGCATAATGATTGCCAAGTTCCAAAAAGTGAATAGATATATCTTGGTCGCTCACTATAGGGTAACTTTGTACATATGCCGCTTGCCCGCCATCTGGATTAATAACAGGTGTATCTGCAGGTTTTTTTCTAAAATAAAACCACCAAGCACCAAATGCAATTGCTGCAACAAGAAGTAAAGCAATAAAAACTAATGCCACCCTACCATTGTGAGTTTTTGCAAGTTGTTTTGCTGTGCGTGTTACATGTTTTTGAATTTTTTTGGTTGTTCGTTTATTTGCCATAACCTTTACCTTTAAATTAATTATATCATAACTACTCTGTAACAAAAAAATAAAAACACCCATGTGGGTGTTTTTTATCTTTCAAATATGCTTGGTTCACGTGACTGAGCGATTTTTGTGCAAACATTTGCTTTCTCTGCAAGCATTGATGGAGTAATATTAAATCCATCAACTACTAAACAATATTTGTCTGCTAGTATGTGGCTAAGTGAAGTACCACTTGGTAAATTTTCTTCCAAAGTTTCTTGTGATAATTTGTGGACAATCTTACGAGTTACTTCCTTAGTTTTATTTTGATTCATATAATCAATCATATTTTCAGGTTCTTTTTCTTCTGTCTCAACAATTTCTGTCACAATACATCTTGCATTTAAAAACATGTGTTTGTTTGGAGTGTTTGTAACTTCAATTGGGGCAACACTCAAAACGTTTCTATCTATTTCATCACCAACGTATTTTTCATTTAAACTAGATGCTGCAATTGGTTTGTAATCTAATAGTTGTTTGCAAATGTTTGCAATATAATCTTCACTGCCATTGTATTTAACTGCAAATTGACCTGCAAATTTTTCAACATCTTTTACAAATGGATAACCTGCATAATCAGAAGTTTTGCTAATTTCGTCTGATACTCTATCTATGTTTTCATAAGTAAACATTTTGTTGATAATTATGCTATCAAATAGTGATATATAACCCTCATTTTCTTTCATTGCAAGTTCAACTTGTGCTGGCTCCAAATTATGACGCAATATTTTTTCGCCTTGGCCAAATAATTTGATTACTTTATTAAACACATGATGATCAAATATTCCTGCCTTATATTCTTTACATAGCTCAGCCAAACTATCATCTCTTACGCTCAATAATTTGCTAACCTTCAAATAATTACCTTGCATGTCTGGTAGGAGTGCTGGGAACAAATATGCACGAATAGCAAACCAATTCAAATCTGGCGTAGCTTTTACAAAGTCATGAATATATTGCCTGCGTAAAGCAATGAGTTTTTTCAAATCGTGTGTTTGACTTACAGTTTTTTTATATTCTTCTGTTAGTTCTTCACATTTTTTAATTTTGTTGGATAAATCCATATCAATGGTATATTCTTTTATTTTTTCCATTGTCCTTCCACCCTATAATAAAAATTACAATTTTATTATAAAGTGCAATTCACCCTTTGTCAATATTGAATTTTAAAAAAATCACCCAAAAGGATGACTTTTTATGCTAAATCACATTTGTTTTTCGTACTTTGCAAATAAATTGGCATTTTAATACAATCCCCACTCGGCAAATTTTTCAAATCCACCAACTTCTAAAATGTATTTTTTAGCAATTTTTACAATTTCGTCATATGGCTTGCCATCAATTTTATCATCGCCAATTGCACAAAATAGTTCCACAGGATGCCCAACCTTTTGTGCTTTTAAAAATGCGTAAATATTTACACTTACGTCTGCCTTAGATAAATCTTTACCATGCAATCCGCCACCAGTAACAGAACTTGCCATATCACTACCAAGTTTACGATTTGTAGCACCACTATCCACATCTGTGCCACCCGTCCAATCTCCAAGTGGATTTATAACTGCATTTGGATATTGCTTTTGAAGTTTGGGTGTAGGTGCATTGCTTTGGCAAATAATAAGTTTATCATCTGCAAGAATATATTTGCCATCTGACGGATATTTGGCATAAATTTCGTGGGCAATTTTGGACAACTGTTGTTCTTCCTTTGTGAGTGGCACACCTTTAAATATACCATTGTCGCCACACTTCAATCCTTCACTTTGGTTTTGCGCAAGATGTATATCTTGCTTTACACATGCAAAATCTACTTTTAGTTTGCCAGCAATGCGATTTACAATTGCCTTAATTTCTTTATTGCTAAATTTCACACTACTCTCTGCAATAATGTGACACTTTCCATGTCCAATTAGCACTTCTACTGCAACTTTTGGCTCCTTATCTTTTGCGTATGCAAGGTCAACAATTGCGCCTGCAATTCTATCTGCAACTTTGTCTGGATGACATGGATTAACTTTTTCTATCATTATCTTTCTCCTTTGTGCCATAAAGAAAAATCCCATAGATACACTATGGGAAAATAATTCAATATAACCCATAGCATAAGCCTTTAGCACCACGCAAATATTTGCAGGTTGCTGTGTGGTCATAGGGGCTTGTCCCTCGCACACTCTTTATGGTTAAATACATTGTACTAAATAATTAAATAGTAGTCAATATAAAGTGTGTGTCTTAATCCAAAAAATAAAGTTCCATTTAAGGAACTTTAAATTTTATTTTATTCTAAATATAGCACAACTTTGCCACTTTCCAAAGTTTTTGGCATATCAATAATTCTTTGATTAGATGAACCACGAAATTTAAGTGAAATATTTTTTAAACTTTCCACAAATGGACCATCTACAAGCACATCAAGCTCGTGCAACAATTCATCTGTGTACTCACAATGTGCTCTACCTAGTTTTAAATTTTGGTCCAACACAAAACCTGTGTAACTCCAAATATTTTTGGTGTTGCCAAATTCTTTGCGCACACGTTTTAGTAAAGGCAATAACCTTTCTTGATTACGTGGTTCCATTGGCTCGCCACCTAAAAGTGTGAGACCCTTAATGTAACTTGGACGCAACGCCTCAATTAACTCGTCTTCTGTGGTTTTATCAAATGGTTTGCCATAGTTAAAATCCCATGTTTCTGGGTTAAAACAATTTTTGCAGTGATGAGTGCAACCAGACACAAATAGTGTGACCCTTACACCCTCACCATTGGCGATATCATATTTTTTAATGCTTCCGTAATTCATTATAGGTGCAACACTCTTTCTCTAATCTCTTGTGTGCGGCCTTGGTTCCAGAATTGTGAGCCAATGTATCCACAAGTACGTCTTGCAACATTCATCTTAGTTTGGTCAGTGTTTCCACAATTTGGGCACTTCCAAATAAGTTTGCCATTTTCATCATCTTCAATATGTATTTCGCCATCATAACCACAGCACATGCAGTAGTCACTCTTTGTATTGAGTTCTGCATACATAATGTGGTCGTAAATAAATTTAATAACTTCTAGCACTGCTGGAATATTGTTTTGCATATTAGGTACTTCCACATAACTAATTGCTCCACCTGGGCTAAGTGCTTGGAATTCGCTTTCAAGTGCCAATTTATCAAATGCATTTATCTGCTCTGTTACATGCACATGATAACTATTAGTTACATATGACTTATCTGTAACGCCAGGAATTACACCAAAACGTTTTTGCAAGCATTTGGCAAATTTGTATGTAGTACTCTCCAATGGTGTGCCATACAATGAATAATCAATGTGTTCTGCTTCTTTCCACTTTTTTGTGTACTCATTTAGCTTGCGCATAATTTTTAGGCCAAACTCTTTACCTTCTGGCTCAGTAAGTTTTTTGCCAGTGAGATAGTAAACTGTTTCCCATAGTCCTGCATAGCCAAGTGATAATGTGGAATAGCCACCATATAATAGTTTATCTATTTTTTCGCCAGGAGCAAGACGTGCAAGTGCTCCATATTGCCATAGAATTGGAGCAGCATCACTAGTGGTGCCTTTTAATCTATCATGACGACAACGAAGTCCTTTGTGACATAGTTCCATGCGTTCATCAAATACTTGCCAGAATTTATCCAAATCTTTGCCTGCGGTAAGTGCAATATCAATTAAGTTTACAGTAACCACGCCTTGATTGAATCTGCCATAATATTTTGGTTTACCAGATTCATCCACATATGGTGTTAAGAAACTGCGGCAACCCATGCAGGTGTAGCAATGACCTTCGCCATTCTTATCAATTTTTAGTTCTAGCATTTTCTTTTCGGAAATGTAATCTGGTACCATGCGCTTTGCGGTGCAACGTGCAGCAAGTTCTGTTAGGTACCAATACTTGCTATCTTCTGTAATATTGTCTTTTTCAAGCACATAGATAAGTTTTGGGAATGCAGGTGTTACATATACGCCCTTTTGGTTTTTTACACCTTGAATACGTTGTTTTAATGCTTCTTCTATAATCATGGCAAGGTCTTTCTTTTCACGTTCATTGCGCGCTTCGCCAAGATACATAAACATAGTAATAAATGGTGCTTGACCATTTGTTGTCATAAGAGTAATCACTTGATATTGCAAAGTTTGAATACCACGATTGATTTCTTCTTTTACTTTGTTTTCTACAACTTCATCAAGTTGTTTTTGCGTATATTTGATGCCAAGTTCTTCAAATTCTTCAATTGTTTTCTTTACAAATTTCTTTCTGGACACATCTACAAATGGTGCAAGATGAGTTAAGGATATACTTTGTCCACCATATTGGTTTGATGCTACTTGTGCCACAATTTGTGTTGCCACATTACATGCAGTGGAAAAACTATGTGGTTTTTCAATCATTGTACCACTAATAACTGTGCCATTTTGAAGCATATCTTCCAAGTTTACAAGATCGCAATTGTGCATGCGTTGCGCAAAATAATCGCTATCGTGGAAATGTAGTATGCCTTCTTTGTGTGCCTTCATTACATCTTCTGGCACTAAGAATCTTTCACACAAATCTTTTGACACTTCACCAGCCATGTAATCTCGTTGAACGCTATTTACAGTAGGATTCTTGTTTGAATTTTCTTGCTTAACTTCTTCGTTGTTGCAATCAATCAAACTCATTATTTGTGCATCAGTTGTATTGCTTTGACGTGCGAGTGCGCGCTTAAATCTATATGTAATATAATTGCGAGCCACTTCATATGCACCCTCTGCCATAAGACCATTTTCCACATAATCTTGCACTTCTTCCACAGTTTCGGTGCGTTTGGTCTTTTTGCATTTTGCCATAACATCGTCTGCAATTGCCTTAATTTGCTCTTCTTTCAAACGAAATTTTTCATCTACAGTCAAGTTTGCTTTGTGAATTGCATCTATTACCTTATTGATGTCAAATACTTGTTCTTCGCCGTTTCTCTTGATGATTTTCATTTTCCATTCCTCCTGTAATTTCAAGAATTGTACATTGACAATTGTAATACAACATGTAGTGCCATGTCAAACAGAAAAACACAATATATTGTAGTTTGTGCAAGACGACTAAAATTTTACTACTAATCATAAAATTCTTAAAATCCCGCATTTGTCAAAAACAATTACTTTGTGACAAAAAACCAACTTAGTAAATCATAAATGTTTGCTAGCATGCAAAAATTAGCAGGCAACAAATGCAATAGCAATAACAAAAATTTTATTAAAATTGAATATTTTTGGTGTTAGACATTGTGACAAAAAACTTATTTTGGGCAATATAGCATAAAAAACACCCACCAAATGTGGGTGTCGCAAAATTTTATAATGTGATTTTACCAAGTACTAAATCAACATGGCTTTTAACAATGCCCAAATCCATATCGCGATAAAAACCAATGCCAGCTTTTTTCACTTCAATTTTACCATTGGTGCAAATTATTTTAAATTTTTGTTGGTTAATTGCCGTTGGAGCAAGCAAACATGCTTGCACCACCTCATCTAACTTTTCTGGTTTTTCTCCAACTAGCGTGAGTACGCTTTGGGCAGATTTTGATTTGTGTGGCACTCCTTGTGTTTCGCCATACCCAAGCGCAATGCTACATTGCACTTTTTCGCCAGACATAATCTTCACCTTACTTTTTACATATCCCCTGTTGTATGTTAAACCCACAAAACATGTGTTTAATCCAAGTTCTTGTGCTTTGAGAACAAGTAATTCTCCCACATAACCACAAGTTTGTGCATTATTTCCCACAAGTGCAATTATGTTTTTACACCCACTAAATGAGCCATATGTGGTAGTTGCATTTTTAAATGCATCTATATCATCATAAAACACTTGTACATGCGTACCATATTTTTTATTTAAACTAGACACAACTTCATTTAGTATATTTTTCTTTTCTTCCTCGATTGGTTTATCTAAATATTTGCGTACAGAGTGCCTTTGTCTTATTAACTCTAATATTTCCATATTACCTCCAAACATGTTACACTTTCATTATATTGCGCAGCATACACCATGTGCAAGTAATTTTATAAATAATGTATACTAAATTAAAAAAAGTGACACAAAATGCATCACTCTTTATCATTTTGGTCTTCCCTGTAGGAATCGAACCTACAACTGACCCTTAGGAGGGGTCTGTTATATCCATTTAACTAAGGGAAGTAAAAAAATATATTTGTGCTAATTTCAACACAAATATATTATATAATTTCTATTATTCAAAATCAAGCAATAGTATTATTTATTCGTCTCCCATTACCTTATCTTTGCCTGGCTCGTAAACTACTAGTGGATATTTGCTCTGCCCAACTCTTACACGTGGCAATTCAAATACGCGCTTGCCAATGTCTTCCAATAATCTAGTTTCGCTAGTATATATGCTGTGTGGAAGATAATTTTGCTTGTA
>JAGCSP010000004.1 GCA_017964105.1 Clostridia bacterium
ATTGCAAATATTTTTTTACCTTTACTCATTATTCATTATCCTTTTTTTCTTCTTTTTGTTCGCTCTCTTCTGGTGTTTCTTCTTGTTTTTGTTCTAAGTTTTCTTCAACTACTTCTTCTTTTTTTGCCTTAGATTGCTTTTTGAGAGCTTCTTTGTTTCTTTCAAACTCAAGTTCTGCACGAATTTTACGAGTTTCTTCTTTGATTGCTTCCAACTCTTTGTTGCTAATTACTCCTGCAGCATTAAGTTCGGTTGCTGCTTTTTCTTTTAGTAATTGCATTTGTTCTGCACGAAGCAATTCTTCTTCTTTACGCATTTTTTCTGCTTTACTCTTGCGAGCTTTTTCTTCACGATTTATGCGTTTTATAATGTCTTTATATTCTTTGCCTGCCATAATGTCATCTACTTCTTTGGAGTAAATTGTTTCTCTTTCGAGTAGTAGTCGTGCCATTTGGTCAAGTTTATCTTTGTTTTGTTCCAAAAGTTTGTATGCGCGTGCATAGTTATCATCCAAAATCTTTTTGATTTCGTTGTCAATTATGCCTGCTGTTTGTTCGCTGTATGTTACTTGTGTTTGATAATCACGGCCAAGGAACACTTCACTGCCCTTGCCATAATTTGCAAAACCAAGTTTTTCGCTCATACCCCATTCGGTCACCATTTTTCTAGCAAGTTCGGTTGCACGTTGAATATCGTTTGATGCACCAGCAGTGATGTCGCCAAATTGAATTGCTTCGGCAATACGTCCACCCATCATCATTGCAATACGATTATTCAATTTATTTAGTGTATACAAATCTTCGTCGTCTGCAGGACGTGTGCTTGTGTAACCACCTGCCATACCACGTGGAATGATAGACACTTCATGAACTGTATCGCCACTATCAAGTAGTTTTGCAAGTATTGTGTGACCACTTTCGTGATATGCTGTGAGTTCTTTTTCTTTTTGAGTTACAAGTCTTGATTTTTTCTGTGGTCCCATTATTACTTTGTTAATACCTTCTGTGATATCTTCCATTGTAATTACTGGGGCACCTTTACGTGCAGCAAGTATTGCGGCTTCATTTAGGAAGTTTTCAATATCTGCACCTGTAAATCCAGATGTTAATCTTGCAATTGCTTGGAAATCTACATCTGGGGAAATAGGTTTATTTTTTGCATGTATTTTCATAATGCCTTCGCGTCCGCGAACGTCTGGCACATTTACATAAATTTGTCTATCAAATCTGCCTGGACGAAGAAGTGCTGGGTCTAGTACGTCTGCTCTGTTTGTTGCAGCAAGCACAATAACGCCTTCGTTTGCTTCAAATCCATCCATCTCTACTAGTAGTTGGTTAAGAGTTTGTTCTCTTTCGTCGTTACCGCCACCAAGGCCGGCACCACGTTGACGACCAACTGCATCAATTTCATCAATAAACACAATGCATGGTGCATTACGTTTTGCTGTGGCAAACAAGTCACGCACACGGCTTGCACCCACACCAACATATAGTTCCACAAAGTCACTACCACTAATAGATAAGAATGGCACATTACTTTCGCCAGCAACTGCTTTTGCAAGCAATGTTTTACCAGTACCAGGATTACCTACAAGCAATATTCCTTTTGGAATTCTTGCGCCCAATGCCTTAAACTTGCCTGGGTTTTTCAAAAATTCCACAATTTCTGCTGTTTCTTCTTTTTCTTCTTCGGCACCTGCAATGTTATCAAACTTAATATTGCTCTTTTCCACCATTCTAGCATGAGATTTAGCAAAGCTATTTACTCCGCCACCTTTATTGCTAAACAATCTAAATAGCATAATTCCAATTATGATCATCACAATAATTGAAATGTATGGTGTAATTGTTTCTATAAATGATGCTCTTGGATTTTTGAGTGTTAAATCAATGCACTCGTTGGCATATTCTGGCAACAATTCGCCAGTGTGCTCATCTGTGTATTTTTCGCGAAGTGCTTCGTTATATTCTTCAATGAAATTTAATTGATTCCAACTTGTGAACTCAAAGTAGTAGTCAGCATATTTTGGGAATAGTTTTGAATCTACACCATCCACGCGTTTGCGTAGTTTTGCCACGCCACTTTGTGCATACACTTCTGCAATCTCGCCATTTTTCACATGCTCCACTGCTTTACTGTATGATAGCACCTGACCAGAACTACCAGAATTTGCTATATAAAAAATAATTGCAAGTACTACAATTATTGCTACAAATGCTGCAATCTTACCCCATCTGTTTGCTCGTTTGTCCATTATAAAATCTTCCTCCAATATGAGTTTTGCAGTAATAGTTTATCATAGATAAACATTTTATACAATTATTTTATGGTTGTTTTAGTGTTATTACACCACCAAGTCCTGTCTAACTTTGTCGACTATGGCATCACTATACCTAAATGCACACCAAATTGCCTTGGCAATTTCTTCACTTAATTTTTTTACAATTTTCAAATTTATTCCATGTAAAAATTTTGCTTGGTTTGTTCCTTTTTCTCCCACAACACCAAGTATGCAATAATCCCCTATTTTGCCAACACCTTGTGTGTATATTCCAGCAGGATAACAACCACCTTTATAATAATGTACACAACCCACTTGTTCACTATCACCAAGTGTGGCATCAACCACAATTATTGGAGCACCCTTGTGCCATTCTTTTACCTTTTTTATATAACTCATAATGTTTTGCGCAGTTATGTTTAATTCCAAATCTCCGTACACATACGTCGGTAGCATGTATTTATTTTTAAGAAGTTCGCCCACCATAGGTGCCAAACTATCGCCAACAACCCTATCACACCCAACACACAAAATTATAGGTGTTTGATTTTGATTTACAATATATTCAGTTAATGCAAAAGCTACTGAATTATAGCCATTTTTTGCGTTTGAATCTATCAACATTATTTTATTCTCCTAATCTCAATTATTTCCTATAAAACAAATATAGATAACATGCGCGCACACTATTTAGTAAAAAATATCAAAAAAAATAATGACAAAGCCTTATTTATGTGATAATATATAGGTATAATTATAAATATGCGAGGTATTTATTATGAGTTATTGGTGGATCGATGCAATACTTATTGCAGTTATTGTAATCTATGCATTAATAGGTTTATCAAAAGGATTTTTTGAAAGTGTATTACGACTTATTTCTACCGCAGTTGCTGTAGGTCTTGCTGTATGGCTTGCTCGCCCAGCTAGCACATTAGTAAATAGCGTATTAGACCTTGTCAAATGGTACGAAAAAGCTTTGAGTAGTCAACCAGACCCATTGAATATATTTGGTCAACAATTGACACACGCACAAGCAGCTGGTTTCTTATCAATCGTAACCACCGGTATCGTAATATTTGTACTTGTTAAAATTATTATTTGGATTCTTGCAAAAATATTTGATAGTTCAACCAAAAACAACACTGCATTGTCAGGCCTAAATAGATTGCTTGGTTTAGCATTTGGTCTTGCAAAAGCATGCGTAATTATCGCAGCAGCTCTTGGAACAATTAGTATGTTATCTAGTTTGCCAGCAATGCAAAAAGCAGAAGAGGCAATTCAAGGCACAAAAGTTA
>JAGCSP010000023.1 GCA_017964105.1 Clostridia bacterium
GGCACAGGGCGCAAACGCCACCGCCAGCGCCAGCAGAACCGGTAGGATTCTTCTCACTCGCCCACCTCCCGTATACCTTATGCGTCGTGCGCGCGAAAAAACAGTTGTATTTTAACTCATTTTATGGTATGATAAATCGATTTTTGATGATGTAACAGCATTAAATACATCTTGGGTTGTTTCTTCTACTTGCACTTTATCAAAGAATGCATATCCTTGAGCTGTGTTACCAAGGTCAATATGTGCACTAATAGAATCTGTGCCTGTTGCAATATATATTTCCTTTAATGACCACGAACCAATAATATTTGAATATTCAAATAGTGTTTCTTTGTCTGAATAACATTTAATGTATGCACCGCCATTTCCATCTAAACTATTAGCAGCGACATATGCTGTAATATGATAATATTTACCAC
Organism: Clostridia bacterium; assembly: GCA_017964105.1. Taxonomy (GTDB): domain Bacteria; phylum Bacillota; class Clostridia; order Christensenellales; family UBA1242; genus UBA11490. The sequence continues at coordinate 420 of JAGCSP010000023.1, forward strand.
TTGATAGGCTTATACTACTACTTGTGTAATAGTTATTCATTTCGCTATCAAAGTTACCTATCATAAGGACATTGTTATTTTCACTTCTTAGTGGTAATGCACCAGGATTGTTTGGGTGCATACCGCCCTTGCTGTAATTTGGTAAATTTGCAGTAAAATTTGAACTTTCAGTATTCACAATGCCAGCAACTCTAAGTGTTTCATCTTCATCTAAGTTTGCAGTCCAACTTTGTGGTGCTAATGGATAGGTTATAGAGTAGTCTTCGTTTGCAGTAACATCAAAGTCATCATTTGCCACTTGATAATTAGTAGTTGAAGTATCAAAACTAAGTGATGAACTATATGATTTTGATTTGCCGGTTTCGTAGTCAGCAAATGAAATTTGCCTTACTTGTACGTCATCGTAGTATACATAACCTTTGCCGCTTAGACCTAGTTGCAAAGCAACTACCTCATCGCGATAGCCATTGCCTGCCACATAGAAGTTGTATTGATTCCATCCACCTGTGAAGTTATCAGATGTGGATGTTGTGGATACAGATAAATCTACTTTTTCTTTACGTTCATTTACATCTACAAGACTAATTACAGGGCTACCCTCAGACGTGTTTCTCCATGCCCACACAGTAATTCTGTAATATCCATGTTGCAATATATTAATATTTGAACTTTGCAACACTGCTTCGTGTTCTTCAAGTGGGTTATTGATAAGTAATAGTTTTGTGTTGTTTTTCAATTGCAAGTTGGAGTTCGCAGGAATATCTTTTGTTGCAAATGCATAATCTGCATTTACTTCACCGGTAATAGCGCTAATGTCATCTGATTTATAATCAACTGAGCGTACTACTTGACCATTGTCCTCATCAATATTTACTGTTTTGTATGTCCAACCAGAAGAAATTGGTAAGTCAAATTGATTGTTTTCTACTGCTTCATTAATTGTGTATTGGTTTGTTAGACGAACTACACGTTTATTAGATGCAGGTGTATTTATTACTGCCTCTTCAAATGCGTCTTTACTATATTGTGTTAGTGCAACTGAGTTAAAGAATACAGGCCCTGTGCAACTTTCGTTTTTGGAACCTAGCCATAATTCCAAACTTAAATCGTTTAGTGAATTAAATTCACTAGTTTGCACAAATATGGTGTATGTTGCCCATCCGTAAGTGTTTGTGACAGAGTTAAAGCTTTCAACTTTTTCAAAATTGGCATCGCTTGCTTTATCACCAAGACCATTTAAATAAATAGAAGCAAAGCTATTAAATGTAGAAGCATATCCATTTTCTGAACTTTCTGGATTTTCTACATTGTGGAAAGTTTTTAGTGTAATATCAAATGCATAGTAACCATTTGCGTCTAAATCAATATCACTTGTTGACTTATAACCAAAATTTCCAGGTACTTTTGCAGAGTTAATCATTAAACTCTTAAACTTTGCATCGCTCAAAGTGCTAGAAGTTGGTTCTACGCCGTCAATTGTGCCTGGGGTAGTTGCATCAATCAAGTTATAATCTTCAAGATAATTCTAAGTACCTGTTGAATATGAATATTGATTATATATACCACTTACTATTTGATTTTCGCTAGAACCTTTGTCAGTTATCTTTGACCAACCACTTGATGGGGTTGCTGGTGTAGATGAACTAGCATAATTGAAATCAGCATTTGTAATTTTGCTAAGTGTTTGTGTATATGCGTATACAACATTAGAATTATCATGTTTTTTGTTGTATATAAAATTATAGCCAGCAAAAGAAGAGGTGAGTACCCCCATTGCTAGCAAAGTTGATGTAAGTTGTTTATTAAATAATTTAGATTTTTTTTGCATGCTTTCACCTAATATAATAAAATCGTAACTACTTGTAATTATACACTAAAAGTGCTCTTATTCCAAACAAATATAATCGCTTAATACTAATAATGTAAATTATTTGTATTAAATAAAATGGTTAAATTGTTATGATTTGTCTTAAATTGAGAATAATTATATTGCTGGTAAAATTTTCCAGTTACAATTGTATATTGAGCAAATTATTTAAAATAATTCACAATGAAAAAAATAATAGTAACAACGCATATAAAAGATAATAAAAACTTGTATGAAGTGGCACATATAGAAAATGTACCACCAAATTTTTTGATTTCGGCAATGTTGGGACTAATAATTGGCTTTATTAATGGGTTTTGGGGTGGCGGCGGTGGTATGTTTTGTGTGCCAACACTCAGCAATATTGTGGGCTTGCCAGAGAAAAGAGCACATGCCACAGCAATACTTATTATGCTACCGCTTAGTATTGTTAGTTTTGTAATTTATATCATTATGGGGGCATTTGATGGGATGACCACATTAAAGGTGACTATAGGATTTGTTGTGGGTAGCGCAATCGGAGCATTGATATTGAATAATATCAAAAATATTGTGCTTAACATTATTTTTGCAGTTGTCATTATTGCTAGTGGAATAAAATCACTTATTTGATGGGGGAAAATAATGGATTGGCTTTGGTTTATTATTGCAGGTCTTACTAGTGGTGTAATAGCAGGCATGGGTATGGGCGGTGGAACGCTACTCATACCAATTCTTACAATATTTTTGTCAGTGGAGCAACGAATTGCTCAAGGTATCAATTTGCTAGCATTTATTCCTGCTGCTATTGTTGCAATCATTATTCACGCAAAAAATAAATTGATTTCTTTTAAGGTAGGCATTCCATTTATAATTGGTGGTGTTATCCTTGCCATAGTTGGTGCATTGATAGCACTACGTCTGCCAAATGACATACTAAAACGCATATTTGGTGTATTTTTACTAATTGTTGGTATATGGCAAATTGTATTTACAATTTGTAATTCCAAAGATAAAAGCAAAGTTGTTTTTTCCAAAATAAGTTTAAACAAATATAACTAAGTAATTGCATACACTTTACACATTTGCTATAATATCTATATAAACTTTTTAGAGGTGGAAGTTCATGGTAGATAAAAGTAAATGTATTTCGTGTGGCACATGTGTAAATATTTGCCCAGTTGGTGCAATATCTTTTGTAGAAGGTAAGGCATTCATTGATAAAGAATTGTGCATTAAATGTCATAGTTGCGAAAATGCTTGCCCTATGGGTGCAATAAAGATTAATGACTAATTAAAAGAAGTGCTTTTTTAGAAGCGCTTTTTTATTTTTTAATGTAAAAATTTAACAATCGTTATTTTATAAAAGTTGCTAATATAATGTGTACAATTTTAAATTTATATGCTATAATTTGTGTAGCGTAGAAAGTGTGCGATTTTTTAGCACAAAGGAGATTTTACTATATTGGAAAAAATTGCATTAGTCAAATTGTCTGGTAGTGATTTATCAGTAAAATTTGTTGAAATGACTAAAAACAAATCTTTTGTGGTGTACAATGAAATTTGTATGCCTGTTGATCTTGCAAAAGATTTTTATGATGATTATTTTATAAAACCAGCTGTTGTAAAAGAAGTTGTATCTATTTTGCAAGTATACAAACAACTTATTGATAGAGAAGAAGTTGTAGATACAATCTGCTACACAACAAGTTTACTTAATGAAGCAAAAAACAATAATGGCTTTTTAAATGAGATTGCAGGTATCACTGGTTTAAAATTTAGAGTGCTTAGTCCAGAAGAAGAACTAAACTATGTGTACACAGCAATTATTAATACATTTAATAAACCAAAGGCATTGATTGTTCATTTGTCTGCATTTGAAACTTCGTTTATGCTATATAATCGTAGAAATGTGTTGAATACAAAAGTAGTAAATTATGGCTACATTAACGCATATAGTGATGCTCAAGAACATGATGAACAATATGCAATAGAAAAGGTAAAATCAACAATTTCTAATGCATTAAAAGAAAATGAGTGGATTACAGATTTACAAGAAGAATTTGAAGTTGTGTGCACGGGTGAAATGTTTGAAGGTTTTGGCGAGATTTCAAGAAAAGCTTCAAAATATCCACTAGATATGGTTCACAATTACGAGTTTAACAAAGAGAATTTTGGCAAAGTATATTCTGCAATAATGGCACAAGACTTAACCAAAACCACAAAAGTAAAGGGTGTTCCACTCGAATTATGCAAATATTTGCCATATGCATTTGAAGCAATGAACACAATCATTCCTTCTATCAATAAAGATGTATTTGCTGTAAGCAAAACAAATGAAGCAGATGGCTTATTATTTAACTATGTGTTGCCACTAACTATTGAAAAACCTATAAGTGATACACTTGGTTATTCATTGCAAGTAATTAATGAATATTACGATCGTAAGCCAAATAATGCTTTGCACGTATATGAACTTAGCATGATATTATTTAAGCAATTAAAAGTGTTACATAAACTTGGTAGAAGTTATATCAAAGTATTACGTATTGCATCATATCTATATGCAAGCGGACTCAGAGTAAATTATTCACAAAGAGAAAAGGCAGCATTTGATATAATTTTGAATAGTGAAATATATGGTGTAAGTCACAAAGAGATTGTTCTTGCTGCATTTGTAGTACTTATTCGCGATGCCGATAACTTTAGTTTGTCTGATTGGGTAAAATATAGAGATTTGGTAACAGAAGAAGATTTGGCAGCTGTAAAGAAATTAGCTGTTATATTAAAAGTTGCAGAATCATTAGATGTAACTGCATTTGGTAATGTTGTTGATATCAATTGCGATATCTTGGGCGATAGTGTAATTATGAAAACAATTGTAAATGCAGATAGCAACCTAGAAATTAAAAATGCTATGCTAAATGCAAATGAATTTAGAAAAGCATTTAAGAAAAATCTTGAAATCTTATAATGAGGTATTGTCATGACTGATTACAACTATGTTGTAAAATTGGGAAATACAAATACTATTATCGTCAAATCTGGCGATGGAGTAATACTTGTTGAGCCTAGTGTTGTTGCAGTGGATACAGAGAACAATAATCAAGTTGTTGCTGTTGGTTCCAATGCTATAAAGAGTGCAAAAAATTCAAACAATATTGAGTTGTTGTACCCAATAGCAGATGGCGTTGTTAAAAACAAACAATATGCAACGATTATGCTAAGAATGTTTTTAAAACAAGTCGAATTTAAAACATTGTTCACAAAAAATAATGTAGTTGTTTTGATTCCTACATCACTTAGTGCACAAGAAAAAAATGATTATGTAAATATCGCATATTCTTGCATGTTTACACAAGTAACACTACTTCCAACAGTGTATGCTGGTATGGTAAATATGGAAATAGAAGAATATGATGCTCGTCATCATTTGCTATGCAAATTGGGTGGTGGTGTTACAGATGTTGCACTCATGAGTGCTGGCAGTATTGTAAATGCATGTACGATTGATTTGGGCGGAAATACTCTAAATAATGCCATAAAACAATACATTTGTGATAGTTATCATGTGGAAGTACCAAGTGAGATGGTTGAAGAAATAAAGATAGAATTGGCAACATTATTGCCAAATGATAACAGAAGTTATAGTATTTATGGTCAAAACAATTTGGATGGTAACTATGGTAATGTTGTGGTTACAAGTTCTGAATTGCGTCCAATATTTATTGATTATTTTACTCGCGTAGCTGGAATAATTAGTGGACTACTTGGTAGTTGTGACACAGTTGCAATTTCTGACATTAATAAACGCGGTGTATATTTGTTTGGTGCCTTGGGTTCAATTACAGGCCTTGATAGATTCTTATCAACAAAGTTAAATGTGCCTGTATATATTGATGTAGAGCCAGAAAGTACAGTAATTAATGGTGCCACAGCACTACTAAACAATCCAAACTTATTACAATCTGTAATTGGAAAATACAATAATTAATTTGTAGTATAATGTAAAATTATAATGTTTAATAAAGTAAAGCAAAATATATGGTAATATCGTGCTTTACTTTTTTTTGTTGTGCATTTACACTTTTTTATAAATAGATGCACGTGGAGGATGTTATGGCACGAAGAATATTAGTTACAAGTGGCAAAGGTGGAGTTGGCAAAACTACCATTTGTGTAAATCTTGGTAAGGCACTCACAAAACTTAATAAAAAAGTTTTGCTTATCGATTTAGATTTTGGACTAAACAACTTAGATGTTGTGATGGGTGTTGAAAATAAGATTGTGTATGATATTTTTGATATCATGGAGGGCAAATGTAGAGTGGAACAAGCCATAATTGAAGATTTTGCAAATGACAATTTGTTTATTTTGCCTACAAATCGCACTTATTGCCCTGTAATAAATAGTAAAGATATTAGTGAAATAGTAAATTTGGTAGATGACAAATATGACTATATATTAATCGATTGCCCAGCAGGTATGGATGATGGGTTTGCAAGAGGTGTAAATATATGTAATGAAGCAATTGTTGTGGTTACGCCACATATTTCTAGTGTACGTGATGCCGATAAAATAATTGTTAAATTGGAAGAATTTGGAGTGAGCTTAACAGGTCTTGTAATAAATAGGGCAAGAGGTGACCTTATTTTGCAAGGCGATATGTTAGGAATAAATACAATAGTAGATTATCTTGCATTGCCACTTTATGGAATACTTCCAGAAGATGATGAAGTAGGTATTCAAATTTTGGTTGGTGGCAATTTAAATAAATTAAGCCAGTCATTTACTGCATACAAAATGCTAGCTAGGCGAATTGCGTATGGTGAAAGCGAAATATTTGATTGTACTGCAAGATATAAAGGTTTTATTGGTGGTATTAGACAAAAATTAAGAAAACATGTTTAATGGAGAATAGTAAATGAAAAATGAATTGCAGATTGTAGGCGAAAGGCGATTAAAAAACGTACTTACAATAGATAAGAACAATAATCCAGATAAAATAAAAGGTGTAATTTTAAGCGAAATAATTAATGTGCTAAACAATTATATGAACGTTACGAAAGGCGATATTGATTTTGATGTGGCAATTAATGACAAGGGTGGCTATACACTTAAATTATTTGTTGATGTAAGGCATTTAAAACTAGCAAATCATATTTTATAAAAAATACTCATAGTATTTACTATGACTAACTTAAATCAAAGCGCGTATTCTCATAACGTAATAAATGTTAATAAACACAAAATTAACATTCTCAAATTTAAAATATCCATTTTAATATTTTCAATAATTATTTTGTCTTGTGCTTATCTAAAAGTTTATAATTTGGAATTTTACAACTATGCCATTAAAGTGATGGCTCCTACACAAGAATTATATAGCGAAAGTGGTAATGTGGTTTTTGCATCACTTAGCAAAGAATTGAAAATTGTTTTGCCAATTAAATGTGATCATTTTGAAGTGATTGACAATTCAATAATTATGAATGGTGTTGATAATGTGATGGTATTGAGTCCAGAAACGGGCATAGTAAAAGAAGTGGGAAAACTCAACCATGGTGGTAAATATATAAAGATTGAATTTACAAATGGTATTTCTTGCAGTATTGAAAATTTAGTTGTTGTTGGCGTAAAACGAGGTGATATTGTCAAAAAAGGTATAGAAATTGCAACGATTGAGCCAAATAGCGAAGTTGTTATGAAAATATTTAGCAGCAGTGGCACTATACATAATTTGCAGGTTATTAAAAATATTGTACAATGGACAGATTAGAAATTAAGCTTCATCCACTATTTTTATTATTTAGTTTTTTGCTTATTTATTTTGGTAATGCATTAGTATTTTTTAATTATTTTGTGGCCCTTATTATTCATGAATATAGTCATTACTTTGTTGCTACAAAGCTTGGATATGATTACAACCATATAGTGTTTATGCCGTATGGATTGATGCTAAGTGGAAAACATCAAGTGCTTGCACCAAACGATGAATTAAAAGTTGCACTTGCAGGCCCTTTGTGTAACTTGTTTATTATGGTGTTGTTGCTAGCATTGTGGTGGTGTTATCCTGTTACTTACAATTACACGTACATATTTGCTATGTGTAATTTAACTATTGCACTTACAAATCTTATTCCACTATTTCCACTAGATGGTGGTAGGGCACTAGTTGCATTTATGGGTAAAAAAATTAGTAAGTACAAAATGATTAAATACATGAAAATATTTTCTGTAATTGTTTGTGGTGTATTTATTGCCTTATTTCTAAAATCATTAGTTGTAAAAGTTAATTTTACATATTTTACAATAGCTATGTTTTTATTGTCTAGCACCATTTCAAATAATAACGAAGTATATTTAGATAAGGTGAGCTTCAAAAAGGTAAATAAAGTTGTACCAATCAAATCATATGTAGTTTCTTGTGACACAAACATTTATCAGCTTGTAAAATATATCAATGTGAATACATATTGTGTATTTTATTTTACTGATGGTAATAAAATTGTTAGTAAACTTAGTGAAAGTCAATTATTAGATATGATAGGTAGAACAACTAGTTAGTTGTTCTATTTTTTGTTTGATAATATTATTTACTATGCTACAATGAGAATATGAATAACAAAAGAATAATAAATGTGAGAATACTTTTTGTTGCACTAATAGGAATTGTTAGTGGTATTTTGTGTGGATATCTTACAATTAAATGTATCAATTTGCATTACTTTAGTTTGTATCTTATTCCTTTCACTATTTTACTAGCATTCTCACTTTGTTTTTTACTTTTAAAATTTTTTAAGTCAGATAATAAGTATATAAAAGTTATCAATAAACATTTTGTGGCAACATGTGCATTTGTGTTATTGTTTGTAGTGGGTTTTGGCTTTACTAGTATCAAACTTGTAAATTATACAAAGTTAAATAATTATGATGGCACTTACAATATAACTCTTACTGCGCAAAAGGTACGAGCATATGAAAATTATGCAACTGTTAGTGCATCTAAGTTTTATATTGATAACGCAAAAGTTAATCAAAGCATTAGTGTTAGAGTATATTATGATGAAAATACTTCATTTAGTATAAAAGATGGCGATGTGTTATCTTTTGATGGCAGTGTAAAATTACAGCCACTATTTGATAGTACATCTAATTTAGTGGATTACTTGTATGGCAGAATATATTCCACTCAAATAAATTTATCTAACATTTCCAAATTGGATTCCAAGATATATGTTGATGATGCAGTAAGAAATAGGGTTTATAGTGTATTGCAAGACAATATGAGTGAAGATAATGCAGGTATTGCGTATGCAATGCTTTTTGGAGATAAAGAACATTTGGATTCTCAAAGTATGCAAATGTTTAGCTATGCAGGTGTTGCACACATATTGGCGGTATCTGGATTGCATGTAACTATGCTTGCAGGTATTATTGCTTGGATATTAAAGAGAATCAAAGTAAAGAGAGTGGTAAACTTAATTGTTGTCAGTGTATTTTTACTAATCTACTGCTACTTATGTGGCTTTGCACCAAGTGTGGTAAGAGCAAGCATTATGTCAGTAATTATGTTAATTGCATATGTCACAGGCAAAGAATATGATATGCTCAGTTCCTTATCTTTGGCGGCAATAATTACACTACTTGTTAATCCATTAAATTTATTTGCAACTGGTTTTCAACTATCATATTTATGTTTATTGAGTATAATTACACTATCAAACAGCATTTCAAGAATGCTTAGCAAATTAAAGTTGCCTAAACTAATTTGCAATACAATTGCCATTAGCACATGTATCAATTTGGTTATATTACCAATTAGCGCTAACACTTTTGACAAAGTATCTTTAATTGGAATGCTTACAAATGTGTTTGTATTGCCACTATTTAGTGTGGCATTCCCATTATTATTTGCGTGCGTATTTATTTCAAGCATATTTAGTTTTATGGGGTTTATGTTATTTGTTCCAAATGTGATGCTTCATTTCATAAAACTCATTGCAAATTTCTTTGCTAATTTGAATGTATTAAACTTCAATTTTTACCATATAAGTTATGTTGTTTTAATTTGCATAATTTTGATACTTTTAACAATTAAGTATTTAATGGTGAAGCGCCTACATAAAGGAATTATTTGTGGCATGCTTGCCCTATTAATGGTTGTAAGTTTTAGTGTTAGTATGATATCAAATAGCTACGACAACGTTTTTGCATTGTCGTATCAATACAAATCAAATAGTGCCGTAATTACAATTGAAGGTAAAAATTGTTTGATTGGCACACAAAATAATTATATTTCAACCATGCTAAAAGAGTTGAAAATAAGAAAAATTGACTATATAATAGGTTATGATGTTACATCTAATAACTTAGATGTAATAGATGCAATGTGCAAGGATTATAATGTAGATAAAGTATTTGTCCCAAGTATATATGCATCAGTAAAACCAAATTATGTAACATCTGACACATTTAACCTAGGTAGTTATCATTTTGAGTATCAATATAATTCCTATGATAAATGTGTTGGGCTAAAAATTGAACATAGTGGTAAAGTTATTGTGTTTGCTAATTCAAATAATTCCACACAAGATTGTGTGGTGTTAATCAATAACTTAATGCATGTTGACTACCTTATTGCAAATAAATTATCAGTAAGTAGTGGACTACTAGACGACGTAGAAAATGTTATTTTGTATAACGGCAGTGCTGGTTATAATTATTTAGATTTATTTAATGTGCAAAAATATGAATTAAGGGTGTAAAATGAATTTTACTGACTTAAAGAAAAACTTAAAAAATGAAGTGAAAAACAATTATCTTCTTATCGGTGAAGATCTATTTTTACTATCCCGCGCATATGGTTTGATTTTGGATAGTGCTAATCTTGCCATGCCAGATTTTAATTTGCAAGTATTTGCCGGGGATGATATTGATATTTCAGCTTGTGTCCAAGCATGCAATATGTTGCCAATGATGGATGAAAGGCGAGTGGTGTATGTGAATGCAAGCATTAAATGTAACGTTACTAATGTAAATGCATTAAAAGGTTATTTGCAAAACCCAAATCCAACAACTATATTTATTGTGAATGCAGGTGAAAATACAAAAGAATTTGAGCCATATAAATCGCAATTTGAAATTGTTGATTGCAACAAAATTACCGAGAATGTTGTAAATACATTTGTGGTAAGCGAATTAAATAAATATGGCAAAACAATTTCCACAAGTGCACTAAAACTATTGTTTGGCTACACAAATGGTGATATGTCGCGTATTGATAATGAAATTGTTAAACTTGTAAGTTACGTTGGTGACAACATTAATGTTACAGAAAATGATGTAAAAGAGATTGTAACAAAAAGCGTAGATTTCCAAATATACGAGCTCACAGAAGCATTGGCAAAGAAAAATAGCATAAAGGTGTATGAAATATTAGATGTATTAAAAGCCAAAAAGGATAGTTATCGAACTTTAATTTCGCTAATATACAATCATTTTAGACGTCTTTTTCATGTGTCTATTAGTAAATCTAATAGGTCGGAGTTGTCATCACTACTTGGTGTAAAAGAATTTGCTGTGTCAAAACTAAGCGAACAAGCAAAATTGTTTGGTGCTAAAAAGTTAAAAGAAATAAATGATATTTGTATGCAACTAGATTTTGAAGTAAAGCAAAGTGCAACAGGTGTGGATACAGCAATCGAATTTTTGGTACTTACTATACTAAATATTTAGGAGACTATTTATGGCATCTTCAATAGAATTTAGGGATTTTATATTAGACCAACTAAGTAAATTAAAATACATAACTTGCAAGCAAATGATGGGTGAATATTTGCTATACCTAAATGGTAAATTGTTTGGTGGAATTTATGATAATAGGTTACTAATCAAGATGACAAAATCAAACAAAAAATATAATTTACGCGCTGAAATTCCTTATGAAAAAGCAAAACCCATGTATTTGGTGGATAATGTAGATGACATTGATTACTTGGATAAAATTGTAATTGATACTTGCATTGATTTATAAAAAAGACCTGAATTTTCAGGTCTTTTTGTTTTATTGTACTATTCATTTTTTAGCATTTTTTCAAAGTCATTTATAAAGTTTACAAAGTGTGTAACGTCAGTAAACTTTCTATAAACTGATGCAAAGCGAATGTATGATATTTCATCTATGGCTTTTAGTTTTGCCATCACAAGCTCACCAATTTCACTAGATTTCACTTCTTTATCTAAGTTTCCGGACACTTGTTTTTCAATGTCATCAACAATTTTATCTATTTGTACCATGGTTACAGGACGCTTTTCGCAAGATTTAATAATGCCTTGCTTTATTTTGTTTGCATCAAATGGTTGTCTTGTGCCATCATTTTTGACAACTAAAATTGGTGTAGTTTCAATTGTTTCGTATGTTGTAAAGCGTTTATGACATTTTAAGCATTCACGTCTGCGCCTAATAGAGTTATTTTCTATGCTGTCTCTGCTATCTAATACTTTATTTTCTTCTGAACCACAAAATATACATTTCATAATATAAGCTACCTCAATATGAAGTATATATTATTTTAATTTGTTTGTAAAACTAATTTAATATTATTGTGCATTTGGCGAATCCATTATGTTTGTAGGTGGTAGCTGTGCAGGTGGTGGAGAGGCATCTTTATTGTTTAGTATTCCAATAGGTGTTAATTCTACAAGTATTACATCTTTGCCAATTTTCCTAATTCTGTTGTATGGAATAAAAATATCGTTGTTGCTTTTAAATAAATTTAGAAACGAGCGTTCCCCAGGAACAACAATTCCAGTTACCCTTGCGCATGACGTGTCAAACACAAGGTCAACAATATTGCCAAGTCTTTTGCCGTCGCAGACATTTACGACTTCCTTTATTCTAAGTTCGCAAAAAGAAATTTCCATATTAAAGTATATGATATTATTTTGCAAAAGATTACAAAATATTACATTTTTTGCAACGCATAATTTTATGTGTTTTATTTAAAATAAGTATGGAGAAAAATTATGCCAATATCATTTATTGTGTTAGGAATCTCATTAATATATTTTGCAATACTAAAAGAAAACAACATTAAAAAATACACATTAATATTGTGTATTTTGTCATTTTGTATGGTGTTTGTGACACAAACAATACAAATAAATCAATATTTAGGGGTGAATCTAGCAGGTGTGCTAGGGTGTGTGTTTGCAATATGCTATGCTTGTATGTGCAAATGTGCAAAAATAAATTTGTTGTTTGTTGGTGCTATTCAATTACTTTTGTATATAATGTGTTTTAAGGCAAATAGTGAATTGCATTATTTATTTAATGCTATTCCAACGCTACTTATTTTGTTTGTTCCACTTTTGTTTATTGGGAATATAAAAGAGTGTTTGTTTTTGTGTGTGTTGGCTGTCACCTTAATTAGTGGTGTAAGTTTGATATTCGCACAAACTAATTTGTGGTATGGTATCTTTATAGATTTACAAATTGTGTCAATTGGTGTTATTGCTATGTCTGTAAGGTTGGCATTTCAATTTATCTTTTTGTTTTTTAAATATTTGTTTGGTGGCTTTAATAAATTTAAGGCAACCATATAATAAATTAATTTTTAAAATTACTATTTATTATATACCAACATTTTGTTTTGCTAAAAGTGGTGTATTTGATATAATAGCCATGTAGGTGAAATTATGAAAAAGCCACTAGTTGCAGTTGTGGGTAGACCCAATGTTGGTAAAAGTACACTTTTTAATAGAATTTGTGGCCGCAGGATAAGCATTGTAAAAGATGTTCCTGGTGTCACTCGAGATAGAATATATGGCGACGCAGAATGGTGTGGCTATGCTTTTTCGCTTGTTGATACAGGCGGAATTGATAAAACAGACACAAGTGGTTTTCAAGAAAATATAGTGGCACAAGCACAAATTGCTGTTGAATTAGCAGATGTTGTATTGCTTGTTGTGGATGGCAAGCAAGGGTTAGTTCCTGCAGACTATGAAGCAGTTGAATTTTTGCGTAGATTTAATGTGCCAGTAATTTTGGTTGTTAATAAAATTGATAATAACGAATTGGAAAACACATATGAGTTCTATAATCTTGGTCTTGGCGAGCCAATGCCTGTGAGTGCAGAACACAATAAAGGTGTTGCTGATGTTTTGGATGTTGTTATTTCCAAATTTCAATCAAAGATTGACCCAGAAAAAGACAGCGAAAAAATTAAAGTTGCAGTTGTTGGTAAACCAAATGCTGGAAAATCTAGTTTGGTGAATAAACTTATTGGTCAAAATAGGGTGATGGTAAGTGATATTGCGGGCACCACAAGAGATGCAATAGATACACCATTTACTTATAACGACACAGAGTATTTGCTCATTGATACTGCGGGCATTAGACGCAAAAGAGGCATTGAAAGTGAAAGTGTTGAATTATATTCTGTAATTCGCGCATTTGAAGCTATTAGACGTGCTGATGTGGTTATACTTGTAGTGGATGCAAAAGAAGGGTTGTCAGAGCAAGATGTGCGCATTGCTGGATTTATTCATGAAGAAGGCAAACCAAGCGTTGTGTTAATGAATAAGTGGGATTTGATAGAAAAAGATGATAAAACAATGAACAAGTTTAATGAAAAACTTGCAGAAGACCTAAAATTTATGGATTATTATATTCCAGAATATGTGTCAGTTCTCACTGGTCAACGCATGAATAAGGTTATGGAAAGTGTGGAATTAGCATATTCAAATAGTATGACAAGAGTGCCTACAAGCACACTAAACGACATACTTCAAAAAGCAGTTTTGTCACAAGAACCACCATCTCACAAGGGTAAGAGATTAAAAATTAATTATATTACCCAAGCAGATGTGGCACCGCCAACATTTGTATTGTTTGTAAATGATAAAGATTTGTTGCATTTTAGTTATGAAAGATTTCTTACTAATGCACTAAGATCAGCTATTGATTTTAGAGGAACACCAATAAAATTAGTTATAAAAAATAAATCGGAGAAAGATTAATGACAGCTTTAAAATTTGTAGGTATTATTATTGTTGCGTATTTTTGCGGTAATTTATCTATTTCGAGATTTGTTGCTCGTAGACGCAATGTAGATATTGATTCTACTGGTAGTGGTAACCCAGGTGCTACAAATATGTTGCGCAACGCAGGTATTGTTCCTGCTTTGTGTACATTGCTATTTGATGCGGCAAAGTGCGTGTTGCCATGTCTTGGTGCATTCTTACTATTTGAGGGTAGTAGCGTATGGCAATATGGCATTTTTAGATTAAGTACACCTGAAATTGCTGATATTGCAGTTTATACTGCAGCAATTGCATGTATGTTAGGTCATATGTTTCCTGTTGTACGCAAATTTAAAGGTGGCAAAGGTGTGGCATGTGGATGCGGTCTTGCATTCTTTACTCAACCAGTACTTGCAGCAATATTGTTTGTTATTTATATTTTGATTTTAATATTCATTCGTATTGGATCTGTTGGCTCACTAGTTGCAGCATTTTGTTATGTTACTTCCAACACTGTGATATTGCTTCTAAATAAATATTATGGTTCATTTGGATTAACATTATCTGTACTATTTCTAATTGTATTTGCTCATCGTAAAAATATTGACAGATTAATACACAAAAAAGAAAATATGCTAGATTTGCAAAAATCCGCACAAATGGATGTAGATTATTACAAATCAAAAAGGAAGAAAAAAGACAACGAAGAAAAATAACTTAATTTCAAATGCGCATTTTGGTGCGCATTTTTTTATTTTTGGTTATATAGTAGCAAAGTAACTCATATTATAGAATTAAGATTACTTTTGGAGGTAATTTAATGAGTAACTTTGATATTTATAAGGATATTGCTATGCGAACATCTGGTGATATTTATGTAGGTGTAGTTGGTCCAGTTCGTACAGGTAAATCTACTTTTATTACAAAGATGTTAAACACTTTGATTATTCCAAATATTACAAATAATCACAGCAAGCAACGTACAATAGACGAAATGCCACAAAGTGGTGATGGCAAAACTATTATGACCATGCAACCAAAATTTGTGCCAGATATAGCAGTGCCAGTAAGCATTGGCGAAGATGTAAAAATGAATGTAAGATTAATAGATTGTGTTGGTTATCTTGTGGATGGAGTATCTGGCCATGAAGAAAGTGGAAAGCCAAGACTTGTAAAAACACCTTGGAGCACTGAAAAAATGCCATTTGCAGAAGCTGCAGCACTTGGTACAAACAAAGTGATCACTACACATTCAACCATTGGAATAGTAGTAACAACTGATGGAAGTTTTGGTGAGTTTGAAAGAAGCGATTACATAGAAGCCGAAGAAAAAGTTATTAATGAATTAAAGTCAATTAATAAACCATTTATAATAATCTTAAATAGTACACATCCTGATAGCGATGCAACAATTAATATTAAAAATGA
>JAGCSP010000024.1 GCA_017964105.1 Clostridia bacterium
AATCAATGTTGCTTACAGAATAAATTAAGTATGTCTTTTTTATAATGTCGCCACCAATATATGTGTTGGCATTATAATTTGGATAATTTGTAGAAATTGTCCAATTTGTAATTTCTGAAATTGCAGATTGTGTTATTTGGGCAAATTGTGTGTTGTATTCATACCATGTATCTTCTATTTGAATATATTTCAATCGTTTATCAAGAATTGATACAGTTTCTGTTGGATCAGTTGGGGCAACTGTGCCATCACCATACACCACATATGTACCAATTACAACTTCTTTTAGTTTAGCCTTCAATAATTCTCTATTGTAATCAGTTGCTTGTGAAGGAATAGGATTAATAACAAGTCCAAGTAGTGATTCTGAAATTGTTGCAGGGTTTGTGTTGTATTGTTGTAACACATTTATTTTTACGTCTTCAGCTTTTGTAAAACTTCCAATTTGTACGTCTGCTACAATAACCTTTGCATTTGTTGTAACAAACACATAACCTAATGATTGCTTTAATACATTTGCATTGTTTGCAGGTAATACAACTTCTCTTACAATAACTGCCTCGCCATCAATTTCTTTTTCTACATCTGTTTTGTATGCTTCAAAGAAGTTTTGTGCTTCTTCGGTTTTTGTAAAATGTATAAGGTATTTATTTATGAATTCATTATATGCAGGAGTACCAACAAATGAGTCACCTGTGCCCATATTCATGATTGTATCAAACCATTCATCAGTAAATGCTTTTTGTATTTCATACAACCTATGAACATATGCCTTTACTTGGACATTTGATGATGCTGCCAAAGCTTGAACATTTACTTTGTAATATTTTACATCTTTGTTTTGTGCGTTTTTGTATACTGCATCTTCTACAGTGCCGCCACCAAGACGATTTGTATCATTAATTGTAATAAATGCTTTTTTGTTTGCCAAATCTTTAAGTTCTTCTGTTACAAATGGTTCAGATAATCCAGTTGCTGCATTGATTGAATGTGCAATAGTTGATTTAACACCAAATGCATTTGTAATTGCGGGGCTAACTGTTAGATTGAAAGCCTCATCTATTTCATCATATGTAATGCCATCACTTGCAGAAGAAAAGTCTAATGCCCCATCTGTTAGTTCTACATCAACCATTACATTAAGACTCTTTCTAAGCATCTTATTTTCTGATTCAAATGTAAATTTTACTTCGCCACCACGAAGAACACCATTGTCATCTTTTGCAAGACGCGCAACATATCTTTGGCCAGCTTGTATCTTTGATGGGAAACTTTCTATAACTGTTTCACCATATGAATTTACTGTTACATTTAATTCTAATGCTTGGGCGTCTGCTGGAGAATAATTTAGTTGAATTACAAAATCACCATTTACCATAGCTTCACTTGCTTCAACATCATTTACCAAAACAGTTAAGGAACTTATTTGTTTCTTTTTACCACTAAAACCACCAGTGATAGCAACAATTGCCACACCGATTAAAACAATTCCCAAAACTATCGCTCCGGATATACCTAAAATCTTGAGTACTTTTTTCATTTTTTCGTCCTTATTTTAGTAGATTACCATTGTATGCAAAGTCTTACATACTTAGTATATAGTAATTTTATTATATTATTAGACCATTTATTTGTCAAACAAATAAAAGTGGCTTTTTTGCCACTTTTTATTACATTTATTAATTGTTATCACAATCAATTTGAAAATTGAACAACAAACGTCTTAGTAATATTGCCAAATGTTACAACAAAACTTACACTTTTTGCTTCACTGCAATTAATTGCAAATGTATTATATTCTACCCTGTCAATCACAACATTACTTGACAAAGTGGTAACCTCAGCCTGAAAGAATGTATCAGTACTTTCACCATTAAACAATGTGCTTATTTCAATTACAAATGGGATATTAGCATATAATTCAAGATTGTCCCCGTCATCCACTTCATTATTGTCATATGTAATTTTTAAATCTTGTGGCATATCATATACCACAATATCAATACTTTGTATCACATTTGTCCCACTTACTGTAATTGTATAATTTCCACTAGCAAGCGCAGTAATAATACCATTTGAGTAAATAAGATTTTCACTATTTGTTTGTACACTAATTTGATCTATTGCACATGCTGGGTACAATGTGACCACAAGTGGACTACTACTTGAATAACCTTCCACCAAATTACCAACATATAACTGTTGTGCAACTTGTAATTCTATTGTTTGTGCAACACAATCTAACACCGAAATACTTAAAATATAATTATCGAGATAATTATCTTTCATACTAATAGTGAGTGTTGTTGTGCCTGCACTAAGTGCTGTAACCACTCCATTATCATATGAAATAATGCTTTCATCACCGACAATTACATCATACCCTAATGAAGTGGATGCATTGTTGTGAGAAATCGTTAAAGTAGTATTGTCATCATGTTCACCTGTCGAACACGCATGCAATGTTATGCCGCCATCAACAATATTTACAGCATAAGATGAAACAACTAATTCTGTGACAAAATCATACACATGCACACTAGTATTATTTTGAACATGCCCATCATAATCATATGAATGTAAATGATATATCACACAAATTGTTTTATCGCCACTACTTGCGTGCGTGTAAGTCACAATGAATTTACCATTGATACATATAATGGAACTAATATCAATTCCACTTATTTCTAAATTTGCAATATCACTAGTTGAAAAAGATACATCGCTTAATATTTCAAGGCTATATGTAGCACTTTTTGCCATTCCGGTAAAACTAGCAAAATGTGTGTCACCATCAAGTGTAACATTTAATTCACTATGCTTTGGAATTATTCTTACATCATATATCACATATGTTGAAATTCCACCTTTTGTGACATATGTCAATTTTAATTTTGCAACACCTACGCTCATTGCATGATAGTTTCCATTTTGTTCCACTTCAAAACAGCTATTATTACTTTCAAATATCACACCAAGAGAATAATCGCTTGGAATTGATACATATTCAAATGTGCCCGTGGCATCTTCATAAAGCACAACTTCTGTTGGATTTCCTTTTAAAACAACACTGGTTGCATATTCATTTACACAAACATCAAAGTAAATTGTCTTGTATTCATTTGCACCCACTCTACATCTAATATTAACACGCGTGGTTCCAACGCCAAGCGGAGCAACTATTCCTGTGATTGCATCGTAAGATACAACACCAGGTACATTATAAGTTACTTCAAAAGCATTACTTACATTTACTAAGTGTGAATTTGTAATTTTATTTACAAATGATTCACCCTTTATTGCATTAAATTCACGAATTGCAAAATCAAAATCTGCAGGAACATATATTGGTGCTGGCAACACTGTAACCACAATACTATCGCTAACCACATACAAATCTTTTCTTTGCAACGTTTTTGCTATTATATGTGCTATACCTTCAGCTTTTGCAATCAATACTTTGTCCTCCGTGGACACAATGTTGTTATTGTCACTTTCAATTGTATAGCCTACATTTGTACTTGCGGGAATCATAACTACTGCATCATTAGACAAAGTGAACGTCTCACCAACATACATAGTGATACCACTTTGAATATATTCATTAGCAAAGCTAATGTTGTCACAATAAACAACTGCACTTGATTTGGAACAAGCACAAAGCATCACACACGATATTAAAATAAAAAGATAATATAACTTTTTCATATTTTTTCAACAATTTTCGAACATAAAACATAATAAAATAGGGGTAAATACTACCCCTTTTTGTTATTTCTTTTTAGATATTTTAATTGGCTTTTGTGGTTTTGGTTTTTGTAATTCATTTAGCTTTTCAAGCATTAAATCCACATCAATATCATGCACTTGTGCAGCTTCTTCCAATGTCTCCATTTGGGCAAAACCACAACTAAAACAATGCATGCCAAATCCCATAAACACTTGTTCGCTTTTTTTATTGAGTTTTAAAGCATCACCAATTGTCATGCCTTTGGTAAATTTTTTCATAATATATTCCTTACTTTAAACTATCTAAGTTAAATCCACAATTTGGACAGAAATGCCCATTATTTGCAATATGTTCACCACAATTTGGACACGTAATAGTTGCCGGTGAAGATGTATCTTGTGGTGGTGTAAACTGCTCTTGTGGTTGCTCCACAACAGGATTTTCTACACTTTGCACTTCTTGATTAATGGTCTCAAAATCATCATTTGGTTGAGGTTGAACTTCTTCTTTGTGTATTTCTTCTTGATTTAATGTCTCTTCACTGTTTTCTACAACAAATTTAGGCTCCATTTCTTCAATTTTTGAAGTTGGATCTACTTTGATATAATCTTCAACAAAAGTCTTTTCCTCTTCGATTTTTTCATTTATTTTTTGTTGTACTTTGTTCTTTATATCAAATGATTTTAGTTGAACTTCTGAAACAGAAATGCCATAATTTTTTAATTCATTGTTTATATTTTCGTTTACATAATTTGCAGCAGTTGCAGGACTTTTAAAAATATCTTTTATAGTCATATTTGATTTTTCAAGCATTTTATTTACTGCATTGCCAATAAAATCTTTACAAATACCCAAACTGATTTTATTTGTTACGTATGGTCTATCCACTAATAAATATGACACAAAATCGCCTGCCTCTTGCACTTGCAAAGTTACGCTTCCTTCGCCATATGCAACTACTTTGCCATATTCTTTAGTTTTGTTTAAATATGGTTTTGAGCCATTGAACTCAATTTCTTTAAATGGATTTGTATTTACAAAGTATAAATCCGCCTTAAACTTAGTAGGCATCTTTTTCTTACCTATTCTATCTAATTTTAGCTTGTGAAATGTAATAGGCAAACCTTCCAAACTTAGACGATATTTGCCAGATGGCAAAACATCTGTTACTCTATCACGCACGACAAATACCGCATTAAATCCAGGGCGAACAACAATATTGTAACCAATATTGAAATATGTTTGATTTTTAGAATATAGGTGCACTAATTCACCATCATATTCTTCATCATTTTCTATATTTTTGTTAAACATTCTCTTAAAATATGAAAATAATCCCAAGCGCCTACACTCTCCTACTCGTAAATTACATTATATTCTAGCACATTAATTATATAATGACAAATCAAATGCTATTATAAATATATAAGCATATTAGGCAGATATAAATAGTAAAATAGTTACTAAGACGATTAAATTTTGGAGGCAAAATGACAACACAAGACATCATCTCCCTACCAGTTATAAGCATTTACGATCAAAAAATAATAGGCATTGTAACAAATGTATATGTTTACAGAAAACGCATAATTGCTCTACTTGTTGTGGACGAAAATAATTATGATGAATATATATTATTTACCAAAAAAATATATAGAAAAGGTACAAAAGCAATCATTGTTACAACAACCGCAAGGTTGCAACTAAAAGATAGTATTCAATATTTATTAAATAAATATTGCTTAACACTTGGAAATCTTGCATTTGATATAAATGGAAATGATATTTCAACGCTTGCAAATATTATGTTTGATAATCATTTTAAAGTAACATCAGTGCAATGCAACAATGTAGAATATAATAAAGACATTATAGCATTTAAAACTAATTGCACTATTTTGAATACATATCGAAAACAAATCAAAATTTCACATGAAAAAATATTTGATGAAAATAACCAAACTAACGATATGATTGTCAAAGTACAAACAAAAAAATCTGCCAACCTAAAACTAAACACACCATTATCACTACTTGTTGGCAAAACATGTACAAAAAATATACTTGCACCAAATGGCGAAGTAATACTTAAAAAAGACACCAAAATAACTAGTTCTATTGTGGCAAAACTAAGTGGTCTTGGCAAATTAAATGAATTATTGCTTAACAGCAACTAAAAAAGCCTAGCGTAGCTAGGCCTTTTTTTTATTACTTTTTAGTTTTCTTTTCCACTTCTTTTGCTTGATTTACAAGGTCAGATAGTGATGCACGTTTCTTTTCAGAAGTTGGAGCAGGTTTAACAATTTCAATTGTTTCGTTTACATTCTTCTCCAATTCTTTTTGGTTTGCTTTTAAAGCATTATTTTCAGCTAAAATCTTTTTATTAAGTTCTTCTAGTTCTGCATCGCGTTTTGCTTTAGTAATCATTGCTGCGCGACCTTTTTCTAGTTCCTTGTTTTTACTTGCAAGATTTTTTTCTTTGCCTTCAAGTTCTTTTAGCTTTTCCACAAGTGTACTTTCTTGTTGTTCTAATGCTTTATTACGTTCATTTGCAAGACGTAGTTGTTCTTCTGCTTCTCTTGCTTTACGACGAAGTGCTTCTACCTCTGCATTAGATGTTGCCCCAGCAGATGGAGTATGTTTTTTACCTTCAACCACACTCTCCCTAAACTCTGGGCTAGTTAGATATGCTTTAAGATTTTTTACACCCTCAAGCTCTGCTTGTTTTGCTTGGAGCTCACCTGTAGCGGTATTAAGCATTGTTTGTGCATTGTTAAGCTCAATTTTGGTATCTTCATATTGTTGTGAAAGATTTGCAAGTTTTTCTTCCATCTCTTTGATTTTATTTTCTTGCTCATCCAAAATTGGTTGGTTTTGATCTACAACTGCGCTATTGATTTGGCCATAAATCTTATTTGCATACGATTTACCTTCTGCCATCATAGAACGTTCAACATCTGCTTTGCGTCTATCAATTTCTGCACGCAAGGAAGCAACTTCATTTTGCATATCTTGTTGTTGTTTGTTAAACCTAATGCTTGCAATTTCATAGTCTTTTTCTAATTGTTGCAATTTTTGTTGATCTTCTTTATAACGTTTTTTGATATAGTTTGCTTCAATGTTAACTGTTGTAGCATTTAATTGTTCGTTCAATTGTTTCAAACTTTCTCTTACTGCTTGTGCCTTACGTTCGAAATCTTTTGTAACTTCATCAAAACTCTTTTGATAGTTATACATTTCAGCTTCTTTGCTGTTGATTTGATCTGTAAGATTACGTTTTACATTAAAGTATTTTTCACTTTCTGTCATTGCACGTTCTAGCAATAATGCATTTTCAACGCCTAGGTCATCAAAGTTGAATTTTTCTAAGTTTCCGCCAGCAAGCTCTGCATCTTCTTTTTCTTTTTGCTCTTGCATAGCGCGTTTTTCTAAGTATTCTTGAAGAACAGGAATACCATCTTTAATTTCTTTCTTTGTAAATAACACTTCGTAGTCAATGTATTGAGGCATAGTTGTGCATGCCTTATTGATGTAACTTTCAAATGTGTGGAAATGATTGTAAATATCTGCAGTAATAGCAGCATTTCTTGCACGCAAGAAAATTGAGAATAATTGTCCAAGTACCAAAGCTAATGTTGGAGTAAGGGCAATTTTAAAGAATCCTTCAAATACATCGCCAACTGGGAATGTGTAGTTAATTGCAAGGCCCAAAAACAATGTAACTGTTGCAATTATATATGTAAAGATTATTGTTACAGCAGCGCCATTTTTGTGCGCGCTAGATTTTAATGGTTGGTCAACACATGTAAGTGTATTCATATAATCAGAAGGTAATTTGTCTCTGTTTAACATAAATTGTTGCCAAGCATATCTAAAGCTTTGAGGTACTTTTTTAAATTTGTTATTTACCTCAACAATGTTATCCTCATTGATGTATGGATTTTTGCTAAAATACTTATTCAATCCATTAATGTTCTTCAACAATTTTATTTCATATGTGTGACGTGTACGAATAAACATGTACAAGATAAGTAAAACTGTGAGGCCTACTCCACCATATAGCAAGTACTCCCATGAAATAACCCTAGCAGCTTCTTTCAAAAAATCACTAAGTGTATTGAAAATATCTAATGCTCCTAAAAATCTCATTCTCCATTTCTCCTTTACGAATGTAGCACCAAAAACATTTGCGTGCAAATTTTTACAAGTACATTATAGCACAAGCAAAATTATTATACTAATATTTTGTGGTACTTTTTATATTTTATGTGTATATAATATAGCACAATGGCTTAGTTTATCCTAACAAATTTTTGCAAATAGAATGAATACAACAATTTATCTTTCACTTGCTTATGCTCTTTCTTAGATAACGCACTTGCATATAGATTAAGTTGCTTACTGTAAGTATTTGCAAGCGTTACTTCATCCGTTTTGTTTGTTTTAAAATCGATTAGCACAATATCATTTGGGTTAACTATTGCAAGGTCTATTACGCCCTGAATGATTGTATATACATCTTTGCCATTTTCCACAAACTCGCTATGTTTTGCACGCATTGTG
>JAGCSP010000025.1 GCA_017964105.1 Clostridia bacterium
TTAAAAAAGAATTAGAATTAATTAGTTTAATTATTATGTTCAGTGCACAAAGTAAAGATATAGTATTTCTTCAGTTACTTAGTGAAAGGGTACATATTTTTAGTGAATTGTTTGATATTTATACTAAATGACAATGGATAGCCATTGCCATTTTTGTTGTGTGTCATACAAAATTAGGTATTGCTAATTCGCTCGTTTAGTATTATACTAATATTAGTTTTACAAAAGAGGTGCGCAGTATGTACGACTATATTAGTAAAGAAGAAATAGATATTTTAGTAGCACAACATATACAAATATTGTTACAATCAACAATTAGTGATTTAGTTAAATCAAAAAATGCATATAACAATTTTAGATCTATGAATGCTCTTTTTGTTCATGAAATTGAAAAAAATATTTTAAAGAATGTAAAAGATGAAACAAAGGCAAATATATATACAGAAATATTGGAAAGCAGTAGTACTTTTGCACTATTCATAAATGATTGTGCAGCCGCAAAAGTTGTAATTGATAAAGCAGACGAGGTATCCAAAAAGTACAATTATTTGTCCTTCAACTTTGATGATTTTACTGAAACACAAAAATCATTTCTAATGAAAATGGATGCTTATGAAGATAGTGAAAACATGCTTAATTTATATACCAATCATTTGCAAGATTTAATGAGAATCATGACATCATGCACTCCAAGTTATGATTTTATGCGTAATTTGGATGAGACAGAAAAGTTTATTGAAGAACAAACACGAGTTAAAATTCCTGTTGACCCAGAAACAGCAAAAGAAACATTGGAATATTTGGGGATAGATTTGGGAAAATTGGAATTAGATGAAAACAAAAAAATAAATAATATAGTTTTATCTGGTGTGTTATCTCCAAGAGACCCTGATTCAGATACGAATCAACAAGAAATATTCTTGTACAACAGGATGGTAATCATTGCATCATATAGGGATATTCTTAAAGAGCATTTATCCAGCATGGATAAAAAATATGCTAATAGTGATATAGGTACCACATTTGACGTTTTGCAAGTGGCAGACGAAATTGTCGCAGAATATGAAAAATTTGTGGGCGAGCCAATGGAAGCAGATGACTACTACAAACAAGCAAGAGAATCGATTAAAATGACTTCAGATTATTGGGGTAAATCAGTTGAATATGGACACAATGAAGAAATGCGAGAAATTGTGCAAGAACTATATATCAATCATTGTGATGAAAATTTCAATTTGAATAGAGAAATTGACAAAGTAAAAAACGGAATGTATATGGCATAAAAATAAGGCAACCACAGGGTTTTGTGGTTGCTTTTGTTTTGGTGAGTATTTGTAATAGTTTACATTTTGTTATTTATTTGATATAATATGCACATAAATTAAACTAATGAATAAGTTTTTTAAGGAGTTATTAAATGGGACCGTTGTCCAATCTGTTATTAATGTCTGATACGGGAGTAAACATAATTTTATCACTAGCAATAGTGGTACTTATAGTTATGTCTTCCTTTTTTTCATCTAGCGAAACCGCATATTCTAGTGTGAATACTATTAGAATGAAGTCACTTGCCGATGATAATGTGAAGGGTGCAAGAAAAGCAGTGTATATTTGTGAAAACTACAAGAAAACACTTGCCACAATACTTGTAGGAAACAACCTTGTAAATATTGCATGTACTACTATTTGTGCATTTTTATTTGGTAGGGCAATAGTAAATCCTACTGTTGCAAACATTGTAAACACAGTGGTAATGACAATAATAATTCTTATTTTTGGTGAAATATTGCCAAAATCACTAGCAAAACATAATTCAGAAAAAACAGCACTTGCATTTGCTGGTATTATGTATTTCTTAGTAAAGGTTATGACTCCTATCACATGGTTCTTTATCAAATTGCAAAATGCAATTGTGAGAGATAAAGAAAATCCAGAGCCAACTGTGACAGAAGATGAGTTGGAAGATATTATCAATACCATGGAAGATGAGGGTGTTATTGATAGTGAAGATGCTGACTTAATTCAAGGTGTGTTGGATCTTAATGAAAGATGTGCTTATGACATTATGACACCACGTGTAGATGTTACTGCAATATCTATTGATGAAGATGTAGATAAAATAAAAAATATCTTTATAGATACACAATATTCTAGATTGCCTGTGTATACAGATTCTATTGATAATGTTGTGGGTGTGCTATCTCAAAAAGATTTTTTTGCGGCAATTTTACTTAAACATAAAATTAGTGTGAAAAATCTTATGAGTGAGCCACTATTTATGAGTGAAAAATTGAAAGTTGACGATATTATTCGTCAAATGCAAGCAACCAAAAAACATCTTGCAATAGTAATAGATGAATATGGTGGTACAAGTGGTATTGTTACTATGGAAAATGCCATTGAAGAAATTGTTGGTGATATTTACGATGAACATGATGAAATAGAAGTAAATGATAGCATCAAAAAAGTAAGCGATGACACATTTGTCGTTGGTGGCGAAGTAGAAATTGAAGAGCTATTTGAACATCTTGGTATTGAGCACATGCCAGAAAGTGATTATTCTGATGTGGCTGGATTAATATATGAACGTTGTGAAGATTTACCTGTGGAAAATGAAGAAATAAAAATGGAAATTTCAGATGATGTATTGCAAGAAGATGGTGAATATGAAACAAAGGAAGTCGAGCTTACATTCAAAATTCTAGGTGTTGAAGATAACAGGGTTACAAAAGTTCAAGTAGTTATTACTCCAAAATCACAAGAAGAGCATGAATAGTGCTCTTCTTTTTTCCTAAAAATAATACTACAAATAGCATGAGATAATATAATATTTATATACTAATATATAAACAAATTATAAAATTGGCTATTGACTATTTGACGGGGGTGGTATATAATACTATTAATAAAAAATATGTGAACTAATCTGGAGGTAATGAAGATGAAGAAATTTTTAGTATATTTACTTGCCGTTGTACTAGTTGCAGCAATGGGCTTCTCAGTGTTCTATCTAGTGCGTGATAACGAGACATTAAGTATTACTAATACTTCGCTTTACAAAGAGGTAGGTGATCAATTTAGTGTTGGTTTAAATACTAAGAAATTGAAGTCATATACCACAATCAAATTGAACGAAGTAGGTGACTTGGATTCTATTGAAAAGCTTTCTGAAAACTTAAATCCTTCTAATGGTAAAGTAGAAGCTGCATTCAAGGCAACCCAAGGTGGTACAGTGCGTGTTAACTTCCAAACAAACAATAGTAAATTCCGTAACTTATATTGCGATATTATTATTGGTGATGGTAGTTCTACTCACCCATACCAAATCAGCACAGCTGAACAATTATATTCTATTGGTCGTGAAGGTAGCAAATATGACTTGGGTTCATTTTATGAAATTGTTACTGACCTTGATTGCTCAACTGTAAATGGTGGTAGCGGTTTGTGGGTTCCTGTAGAAGACGCATTTACTGGTAAAATTAATGGTAATGGTTTTACTATTAAAAACCTAACATTTAGCGCAGAAGCAGCAGATAGTGCAACAGCATTAGGTTTATTTACAACAGTTACTGGTACTATTGATAATTTAGTATTAGATTCAGTAGATATTGATATTACCGGTACAACTGGCGAATACTATGTTGGTAGCATTGCAGCATTTAACAAAGGAACAATTAGTCGTGTAAATGTTCAAAGTGTTACTGTAAACAGCGATAATGCAGCAGCAGTTATTGGTGGTGTTGTAGCTGTAAATGAAAAAGATGTAACATTAAACAAGCAAGATTCTGGTAGAATTGATAGAGTGAGTGCAAATGTAAAATTTGCTTACACGGATCTTAGTGGTTCTGAACCAGTAGTATATGGCATTAAAGGTTCATTAGTTGCTGGCGTAGTTGCTAAGAATATTGGTGGTACAGTAGTAAATGCTTATAGTGTAGGTGAAGTAACACTTGAAGGTGATGTTCCTACAACATTTGCAGGTATTGTAAACTACAACATTTCATTAGGCATTGATTCTGTTGATGGCTACGATTATAATGATTTAGGCACAATGACAGAAGTAAAACTTTCAGATGGTGCAAACATTAAGAATTGCTATAGTGCAATTAA
>JAGCSP010000026.1 GCA_017964105.1 Clostridia bacterium
ATAATTTAGCAAACAAATATTTTGATCTTAAAATTAAAAAATACCAAGTTGAAGTTACTGTGGGCAACGTCGATATTGAAATAGAACCAGGAAGCCATTATTACGGTGCATACACTTATGATGGTGAGGAACATCATATTGCACATTCTAGTTATATAAGAGAAGAAAATGGTATTTACTATGTTTACATCACTTATTTTGATGAACAAGGCAACGAACACATTTATGATTTGTACACAATAACTAATTATGCTCAAACTAATGCTGGCACATATACTGTAACATGTACTGTATTGCCAAGTTTAGTAGATTGCGTGGAATTTAAATGGCAAGTAGACGATCAACCTTACACAGGTTCACAAGTAACGCTTGGAACATGGACAATTGCGCCTTTCAATTATACTACAAGGGCAGATATAGAAATCAATGGTACAACATTGGATGACTATTCAATGGTATTATCAAAAGGCATCACATATAGCATTGATGTAAGCAATATAACAGCTATCAGGTATGAAGATACTGACGGTGACTATGTTGATGAAGAAATAGTTGTACCAGATGCAGGATTAATATTTAGCGGTATTAGTATATATGCTAATGTTGAACAAGATCACGAGTATATTTGGACAGATGTAACAGGACGTGGTGTTACAGTAACACAAACAGATAATGTGTGGACTATAACATTTGAGTCAATTTTCCCTTGTGATTATGTAGAATTAAACTTTAATTTTGCTACTCCAGATGCAAATTACAGTGCCAGTTCTATTCAATATGGATTAACTATAAATCAAGCGTAATAACAAAAATAAAATCACGGAAGATAAATTCCGTGATTTTTTTGTTATTGTGTAGCAGGACCGGTAGGACCCTGTGGAATGGTTAAGTTGAGCACAAAGTTTGGTGCTGTACCAGTAATGGTGGCACTTGCTTCAGTTCCTGGGCCGCCTGTGGTAACTGTGCCGATTGTAATAGTTGGCGTTTGGCCATCTGCACCTGTTGGACCAATAGGACCTTCAGGTCCAGTAGGACCCGTTGCACCCATAGGACCCGTTGCACCCATAGGTCCAGTTGCACCTATTGGTCCCGTTACACCTGTAGGGCCAGTGGGACCTGTTACACCTGTAGGGCCAGTGGGGCCCACAACATTAACTATTCGTTGTATTACTGCAATGCCATTCATATCTATGCCACCACAGCCGCATCCATTGTTGTTATTATTAATATACATTATTGTTTCCCTTGGTGATAGTTCCACCAATTCATATTATTATATTTTGATAAAAAATGTGAATGTGATACAATAAACTAAGGTTTGAAAATACAAGATAAATCAGTTTTTATAATGTATGTTTTAGAGTTATAGTATAACTCTAATTAGGAGAAAAAATGAAAGAATTAATAATTGCTACACAAAACGAACACAAAATGAAAGAATACAAAGAATATTTTAGTGAGTACAAAGTATTGTCGCTAAATGACATAGGTTTTGTGGGTGAGATTGATGAAACGGGTGAAACTTTTGAAGAAAATTCACTTATCAAAGCAAAGGCAGTGAGTGAGTGGCTAAAATCACAAGACAAATGTGTGCCAGTGATTGCTGATGATGGTGGTCTTTGTGTGGATGCATTAGGTGGAGCACCAGGCGTATATAGTGCACGTTATGCAGGTAATCATGATGCCAAGGCAAACAGAATGAAATTGTTGCATGAATTAAAAGGTGCAAACACACGCAATGCACATTACACAGATGTTCTCACAAAATATTATCCAGATGGTCACTATGTGGTGGGTGTGGGTCACACATATGGTAGAATCACATATAAAGAGTATGGCGACACCAGTTTTGGGTATGACTGTATATTTTATTCTTTTGATTTACACAAAACATTTGGCAAGAGCACTAAACAGGAAAAGAATAAAGTGTCTCACAGAGGTAGGGCACTAGTTGAATTATTAAAAAACGACAGCAAATAGTTGCTGCCTTTTTTAGTTTTTTGTTTCCACCCACCAGCGTCCATTTTCTTCCCATAAGAATGTGGGCTTGCCATTGATACGAATTGTGTAACGCATGCCAAGGCCGCCTACTTTCAAGTTTGGTGCCATACGGCATTCTAACACTTTGTCTATTAAAAAAGTTGTGTCATTATATATAATTCTAAGGGGTGTAATTTTGCCTTCTTCATTTATGTCGATATTAACCTTTACATACTTTTTACTCATAATTTACCTAATTTTTGCCCAAAAACATGCAAAAATACATCAAAACCACTAACTTTGTTTAATTTTTTGATACTTTATGATACACTACTAAATATGACAACTATGTGTACAAATTGCCCAAGACATTGCAAAATTGATAGAAATGTTACGGCTGGATTTTGCGGGGCAACAAACTTAATAAAAATAGCAAAAGTGAGTAAGCACTATTCTGAAGAACCAATAATTAGTGATGTAAAAGGTAGTGGTACAATTTTTTTTAGTCACTGCAACCTAAAATGTGTGTTTTGCCAAAACTACGATATTAGTCATGGTGGCTTTGGAAAAGTGGTAAGTGTAGATGGTCTTGTGCAAATATTTAAAAATTTGGAAAAGGCAAAAGTAAATAACATTAACCTTGTGAGCCCTACACACTATGCAAATGAAATTTTGCAAGC
>JAGCSP010000027.1 GCA_017964105.1 Clostridia bacterium
CCCATTTTTTCATAAAGAATAATTGCATTTGTGTTATTGTTATTTACTAACAACTGCAAAAAACCATATTTATTACCATCACTACTTTCACTAAACATATGTTGCATCATTTTTGTTGCCAAATGTTTGCGTCTAAATTTTTCATCTACAACTAACCTATCTATTGTAACTGAATGACCTAAAATGTAATGGTCCACGCTATCATCACGTTTATTTATTTGGTCATTTATGTAACCAACAATTCTCTTTGTACCATCAATGTCAGCAATGGCAACAATTACGCATGAACATTTCCCCTTACTCATTTTGTCTGACATTGTCAATTCGTCACAATAATCAAATCCTTGTTGTTCCAAAAACATAAGCTCACTATCATGCGCCTTAACTTCATCAAAATCATATTTAGCAATATAATAATATTCTTTGCTATTTTTTGGTCTGAATGTTTCTAGAATTTTCATGCTTATATTATATAATAATATAAATAATTAGTCAATAGCAAACAAAAAAACCGCTATTTCTAGCGATTTTTTATATGTTAAAATTTGTGTGATTTAATCTTACGAAGGAATGGTGGAATATCACTATCATCAATTGGAGCTTGTAGCTTTTCTTCTTGGATACCATCAAATAAAGAACTTTGTTCTTCGTGATCCTCACTTTCTTCTTCTGTCAAATTATTAGACACAGATCTAATCACTTCTTTTTTCATATCGTCTGCAACTGATTGACCTGTAAAGCCAGTAGCAATAACAGTAATTTCTACCTCGTCTTGCATATTCTCATCAATACCACTACCAAAAATAATGTTACATGATGGGTCAACAACTTCTTTCACTAATTCTGCTGAATTATACACTTCTTCCAAGGTTAAATCTAGGCCACCTTTGATATTAAGGATAATACCTGTTGCACCCTCGATAGTTGTTTCAAGAAGTGGGCTTGATACTGCTTGACGAACAGCTTCAATAGTACGATTTTCGCCTTTACCACGGCCAAGACCCATATGTGCAAGACCTTTGTTTTTCATAATTGTTTTTACGTCTGCAAAGTCAAGGTTAATAAGACTTGGTGTTACAATCAAATCACTAATGCCTTGTATACCTTGTCTTAGCACATCATCAGCTGTACGGAATGCTTCAACAATAGGTGTTCCCTTTGGAACAATTTTAAGCAATTTTTCATTAGGAATAACCACAAGAGTATCAACGCAAGATTTTAAATCTTTTACGCCATGTTCTGCGTTTTCCATACGTCTTTTGCCTTCAAAACTAAATGGTTTTGTTACAACAGCAATTGTAAGAATACCCATTTCTTTTGCAATGCCTGCAATTACTGGGGCTGCACCTGTACCAGTACCACCACCCATACCAGCAGTGATAAATACAAGGTCTGTACCTTCCAATATATCTTTTAGCATTTCTCTTGATTCTTCTGCTGCTTTAAAACCAATATCTGGATCAGCACCAGCACCAAGACCACGTGTGAGTTTTTCACCTATTTGAATGCGGTGTTTTGCGCGTGACATAAGCAATGCTTGCTTATCAGTGTTTACTGCCACAAATTCTGCAGATGTAATACCTGCATTCACCATGCGGTTTACGGCATTATTTCCGCCACCACCAACACCAATAACTTTAATGTTACAAATTTGATTTACACTAGTATTTTCCATAATTCTCTCCTTATTTCATTAGTGCGAAGTTTAATAAACTTATTACTGAACTTAGTTCTGGTTGCATATATTGCAATGATTTTGGTTTTACTATCTCAATTTTGCGACCTATAGCATTAGAAATGTATGCTTTTGCGCCTTTTAGATAACTAAGACCGCCACCCGTTAAATAAATAGGCTCGCCCTCATCCACTTTGGAAGTAAATTGCTCTAAGCAACTCTTAATACCTTGTACAATGTTATCTATGCTAAGCAATGCCACATCATTAGCTGTTTTTGCATGAACCTTCTCCACCTGGTCACCACCAACATACAACTCATAATAATCAAGTTCTGTGGCATCTATTGATAAAATCAATTTACGTTTCAATTGTTCAGCCTCTGCAAAGCTGAGATTCAATGAATTGCTAAGATCGCCCGTAATAAACCCACCGCCAAGTGAGAAACTGCTAAGATCAGATAGCCCTTCCCCACATACAAATGATGCTGAAGTTGTAATGTAGCCACAATCTACAAGCACTGCACCCACACTACGTTTATCTGGTTCTAATAGATACAAATTTTCTGCAAGCATGCTACATACAAGTTCAAAATCGATATTGCCACATTCTTGCATAATGGAACTAATCATGTGAACAAATTTGTTTTCAACAAATACCATGCTTACTCTTGCCCTAAGGCTTGTGGTATAAATGCCAATAGCATTATTTACCCTATTTCCATCATCTAACAAATAGTACATTGGAGATACTGACACAAGCATACTTTGACTATCAAGACTGCCATTTACCTTAGCGAATAACTTATCTAAATGTTTTTCTGTAACGCAAACTCTTTTGCCAAACGCAATTTCTGTATCAACTTCATGAATGATGCAAAAGTCACTAGGCACACCGATATACAAGGTTTTAATTTTATCACCAAAACCTTCTTCTGCTTTTTCTATTGCAGATTGAATACTTGCTTTTAAAGTATTTGGTTGCAAAAATTCACCATCCATAAAGCCTGCATAATCTGCTTGCCCACTGCCAAGTATTTTAAAATTGTTGTTTACACCATGCTCACCCACCAACACAGTGATGTTTGATGAGCCAAAGTCTAAAACTGCAGCATACTTATTTCGCATCAAATTCGCTCCTATTTCACAAAAAATTATATATTATAACGCGCGCGCGTGTCAAATAATTTGTCAATAATC
The DNA here is from genome assembly GCA_017964105.1 of Clostridia bacterium. Taxonomy (GTDB): domain Bacteria; phylum Bacillota; class Clostridia; order Christensenellales; family UBA1242; genus UBA11490. The sequence goes on from JAGCSP010000027.1 coordinate 2,874, forward strand.
AAATGGTAGATAATAGCAATCATCTAGCGTTACACCTTGCACAACAATTGCACCAGTTGTCTTACCTTGTGTTTTTAGTGCATCATATGCACCTTTACCAATCAAAATTTTACCGCTTAACTCGTTGTAGCAATTTTGAACTTTTACTTTCATGCCTTCATCATTTACCACAAGATTTAATGATGAACGATATGCAATATCAATGTTTACACTTTTTACCCAACCCTTGATCATGGTGTTAGTTACTTTTTTGTCATTTGTTTCTTCGTCCCAGAATATTTCTTCTAATGTGGATGATGCAGTAGCAAGCACACTAGTTACACGCTTTACATTTGCCACATAACCCACTTTAAAATCACTCTGCTTTAATGGTGTGTTACCACCATTGTTACTCACTGTAACCACAATTGGTTTTTTAGATTTTGCAGTGTCCCACTCATCATATTGAGTTTGAGTTATTATATCAAGCACTTTGTTTTCATCATCAAGCACCGCATATTTATCATCTTCTAGTGTTACAGCATACATATTTACACGTTCTGCCGCATGTACAACTAGTTCATTTGGAAACTTTGTTTCCAACTTTATAATTTCTATATATGGATACTTTGCTTCAATTGTGTTTTTAATTTCTGCTTTATTTAGCAAAAACACACTTCTACCCATAGGAAAATCTTTGGCAATTTCACTATCAGCATACTCTGACAAATACATTTTAGTTGTATGCCACGAAAAAGTAATAGTACCTAGTGTAAATACAGTACTACAAAGCACAATTATTGTGGTAAGTAAAACAAATATTGAGAGTATTATGATTAGTCGTCTGTTTTTCATATCAACATGTATTATATCATAAAATTATAATCACACAAATTAAAAAACGCCCAAAATAACTATTTTGAGCATTAAAATACATTTGTATTTTACTAAAACCTATTTATAACTGCACCAAGACACCTTAAATCGTCTTCAATACGATGATATCCCCTGTCAATATGTTCCACCTGATTCACTGTGGTATATCCGTCTGCACCAAGGCCTGCTAGAACAAGACCAGCCCCACCCCTAAGATCACATGCTTCCACATCTGCGCCATACAATTTGGGCACGCCCTTTACTATTGCCATGCGGTCCTTCAAAGTAATATTTGCACCCATCTTAATAAGCTCTGTGCATATTTTAAATCTTGTTTCAAAAAGATTTTCACTAATTACACTAGTCCCCTTAGATGTGGTTTGAAGTGTAAGCATTTGACTTTGCAAATCGGTAGGAAATCCTGGGAAAACTTGCGTAGCAATGTCGGGCAAAGCTTTTAGCTTTGAATTACAGCAAATAGTTACACTATCATTATTTGCATCAATCTTCGCTCCTGCTTGCTTTAAATTAGATAATAGTGCCATATTATGTTCTTTTGGACTACCAACAAGCGTAATTTTACCACCAGTAATTCCACATGCGATAAGATATGTACCACATATAATTCTATCTTTAATTGATGAATATTCCACACCATGCAATTCTTTTGTGCCTTCAATCACTATCGTTGATGACCCTGCACCAAAAATATGTGCGCCCATTGCAGTTAAGAAATTTGCCAAATCCACTATCTCTGGCTCGCGTGCTGCATTATATATAGTAGTTGTTCCATTTAACCTTACTGCTGCCATCATTAAGTTTTCTGTTGCACCAACTGATGGAAAATCTAAATGTATTTCATTTGCGTGCATGCATGCACCATCACAATATATGTAACCATGTTTTTCTTCTATTTTTACGCCTAATTCCCGTAAACCATGCAAATGCAAATCAATTGGCCTTGCACCTATATTACACCCGCCAGGATACGCCACTTTTGCCTTGCCAAGTACGCTAAGCATAGGACCCAACATGAATATTGATGAACGTATCTTTTTGGTATACTCTTCTTTGATGCTATGGCTATGAATATTTGCACTACTTATTATCAAAGTGTTATCCACCCAAGTGCTTACACAGCCAATAGAATTTAGTATGTCAGTCATACTAAATACATCCACTAATTTCACACAATTATATATACAAACCTCGCCTTTTGCCATAATACTCGCCGCAATTATTGGCAACAATGCATTTTTAGCAGTAGGTACTTGCAACTCACCAAATAGTTTGTGTCCACCCTCAATATGTAATTTTTGCATAACAAACACCCCAATACATATTATTGTATGAGAGTTATGCGTTTATTGTTGAATTTCACAAAAAACATGGCTTATATCCTGCTTTTTAGTTTAGATTTAAATACATTAATATTAAACGAAAGATTGTTTTGTTCTTTCCTATCTACATTTAGCAATATTCCAATTGCACCCATAAACACAGATAAACTAGTGCCACCGGCAGAAATAAATGGAAGTGGTATTCCCGTAGGCGGAATAAGTCCTGTTACCACACAAATATTGATAAGCAACTGCATTGTAATCACACTAGTAATACCAAATGCAAGGTATGTGCCCAACCTATCTTGTGCCCTGTATGCAATTTTTATGCCATACAAAATTAGTACCAAATACACCAAGCACAAAATCACACAACCCACAAATCCCAATTCTTCACCAACAATGGAGAAAATAAAGTCACTTTCTGCAAATGGCAAAAATAAATACTTTTGCCTACTATTAAATAGGCCTACACCAAACATTCCACCAGAACCAAGAGAATATAATGATTGAATAAGTTGAAATCCCTCTTCTTTTGGGTTTGCCCATGGGTTAAGAAAAGCAGTAAGACGTTGCAATCTATATGGCTCAATAATAATAAGAATTGGCACTAATGCAAGTGCTGGAATTAGCAACAATAAGAAATGTTTAATTTTCATTCCGCCCACAAACAACATGGATAACATTACCATGCCAACACATAGCGTTACAGATAAGTTTGGTTCTAATAGTATAAGTAAGCAGATTGTGCCACCAGCAATTAGTACAGGTAATGCCCCTTTAAATGTGTGCATTTTCTTATAATTGGCTGCCATATAGCATGAGGCAAATATCACAAAGCCAAACTTGGCAATTTCACTACTTTGAATTGTAAATCCACCCACACCTATCCAACGCCTAGCACCATTACTAGTAATACCAATGCCTGGCACAAAAATCAATGCGAGTAACACAATTGAAATACATATCACCCAATATTTTATTTTGGAATATTTGTGATAATCAAAATTGTAGCAAAACATAAAAAACACAATACCTAGTACAAATCCAATAAACTGTTTTATTACAAAGTAATAACTATTGCCATACTTTATGTTTGCACTATAACTACTTGCGGAATAAATCATAGTCATGCCAAATACAATAAGTGTTAGCACTAAACACACAACCACAATAGTCGTTTTCCTACTCTTCATCACTCACCACATCAAAAACATATTGTTTAAATTTTTCACCACGCTCAATATACGACGAAAATTCATCAAAACTTGTGCAACCAGGGCTAAATAAAATTGTATCACCTTTTACTGCAATTTTATGTGCCATAATAACAGCTTCTTCTACCCCTAATGCAAGGTAAGAATTTACGCAATATCTTTTGCATAATTTGTACAAATACTTTGCACTCTTACCAAATGTGACAACACCTTTTATATTCCTTGGAAGAGTAGCTACAAGAGGAACAAAATCTAAATCTTTATTTTCACCACCAAGCAATAAAATAATGTTACCGTTCACACTATCAATTGCCTTTTTTACGCTATGAATATTAGTACTTTTGCTATCGTTAATATATGTAACACCTGCATTTTTTGTCACAAACTCCAATCTGTGTGGCAAAATATTCCATGTTTTGATAGATTTTATAATAACATCATTATCAATATCCAATATTTTAGCAATACATACTGCACACATAATGTTATCTAAATATTTACTTTTTGGCTTGCAATCAGCAAGGCTAAACAATTCACTAATGCCAATGCCATTGTTGTAGTACATTGCATTGTCTTTGGCATATACGCCCTCCACCACATGATGACTGCTAGTGAACATCAATTTACCTGAAACATAGTCCTTATGCCTATTGCATTCATAATCATCATCGTTTAGCACAACATAATCATTTGGCGTGCTATTTTTTGCAATAGCTAATTTGCAAGCAATATAGTTTTTTAAATTTTTATGTCTATCTAGATGGTCTTCATCTATATTGAGAATGGCACAAATATCACATTTAAAATTTTCTATGCTTTCCAATTGAAACGAACTAATTTCGCACACTACATAGTCCAAATCTTTGCCAATGGCATTACATAAAGGCACACCAATGTTTCCGTATGATTGTACTTGGTATCCTGCAAGTGAAAGCATATGAGTTATTAGTCCCACAGTACTTGTTTTACCATTTGTGCCAGTTACACCAATTATTTTTGTATCCAAAAACATATAAGCAAATTCCAATTCGCCAATGACTTTGATACCAAGTTTGTGTGCAAGTTTTACATATCTATTAAATATACTAACACCAGGAGATAGCACAACTAAATCAAATTCTTTTAAGGTGTGAGCATTAAGTTTTAATACATATTGTCCACCACCCACCCTAATTTCTTTGTCATAAATTTTGTAGTTGGCTCCAATTTTTATTAATTGTTCCTCTACCGCTTTACCAGAAATGCCATATCCATAAATCAACACATTTTTATAATTAAAATCCACTAAAATACTCCTACTAACTAATACTAAATGCAATGCATAATGCACCAAGTACTATTGTTATTATTATATATATTGCAACAATCTTTGTTTCATGCACTCCATTTTGCTCAAAATGATGATGAAGTGGCGCCATCTTAAATATTCTTTTGTGTGTTAATTTGAAGTAGCCAACTTGCATAATTACTGAAATGGTGGATAGCACAAACATCAAACCAATTAGTGGCATATAAAGATACAATTTTGTAATTGCCATACTGCAAGCAATAAATCCACCAATGGCAAGTGACCCTGTGTCACCCATAAATATCTTTGCAGGATAGCTATTAAAGCAAATATAGCCAAGTAATGCACCAGTAAAAGCGAATATAAGGTAAGATACTTGCAACAATTCTTGTGTTATTTCACCACCTACACCATTGCCCTGCAATTTGCCAATATAAATAAATAGAATTGCGCCAAACGATGCAAGATATGTTGCACCAACGCTCCCCGCAAGACCATCTAGCCCATCTGTTAGATTTACTGCATTAGTAACCGCCAAAAACACAAAACATGAAAATACAATAATCCAAAAACCCACATTAAATTCATCAAAACTAAATGGTACTAATATGCCACCACCAATGAGTGGTGACTTATACATAAATATTGCAAGAATTATTGCAATGCCAAATTGTCCAACAGCTTTTTGATATGCCTTTAATCCTTCATTTTGTTTATGACGAATTTTCAAATAATCATCCAAAAATCCAAGCAGTGCATAAGCACAAGTTGCTACAACCAACACACTTGGCAACACATACTTATATCCACCTAGCACAAAATACAATACTATTAGCGATATTACAAACATAATGCCACCCATGGTTGGCGTACCTTGTTTTTCAAAATGCTTGTCCACGTATGATAATATATTTTGGCCAAACTTCATTTTGCGTGTTGTTTTTATACATAATGGTGCGATAATTACGCAAATTATAAATCCAACAATCAAGCCAATTAATGCGATTTTCATTTGTTACAACCTCGCAAAAAAGTATTTATAACATCTAATTCATCATATGGAAGATTTACGCCATTAACTTTTTGCTTTGTTTCACCACTTTTGCCAAGTGCAATGAGAGTATCACCTGGTTTTAGAATACTAATTCCATATTCCAAAGCTTGCTTTCTATCTTGTATGCGTATAACACCTTCACCACTAATGCCTATATCATCACAAATGGAATCAAAACTAGTGTTATCTGGATTGTCAGAAGTCAAAATTACCATATTGCTATAATATTTGGCAATCTTACCCATTTCCATTCGTTTTAATTTATCTGCATAACTCACACAACCAAACATGGTGATAATTCTTCCATCTTTGCGATATTTAGCCACATGAGATAACACCTTTTCAAAGCCATCTGGTGTGTGTGCAAAATCTGCAATCACTTTTTTGTTGTTGCCAAAATCAAATATTTCCATGCGACCACTTACATTTGGCATCTTATTAAAAGCTAAAACAATGTTATTTATGCTAACACCCAAATTTACAGCACAAGTTATGGCGGCAAGTGAATTATACACATTATATTCCCCTACAAAATGAGAAATTACCTTTGCCACTTTATCAAACGCATTAACCACATATTCGCAAGTGTACAAATTTTGTTTAATGTTTATTGCAAATGTATCTGCAGGATTATATAAACCATATGTAAAGCACTTTAAATCGTTATCCACCAAAATTTCTTTACCATACTTATCGTCGACATTTACTACTGCAAATTGCATATTTGCGTTACTAAAATAATCAATTTTGGTGCGCGCATACTTCTTCATTGTTTGGAAAAAATCAAGATGCTCATTCGAAATATTTGTAAAAATACCACAGACAAGTTCTAATCCACAAACCTTTTTTAATGCAATTGCATGCGCACTAATTTCCATTACACAGTACTCACACCCAAAATTTACCATTTGATTTAATGCATAAAAAAGTTCAATTGGGTCTGGTGTAGTTAGATTGCTTGGAAATGATATTTCATTTATTTTTATACCTAATGTACCAATAAGTCCCACTTTTTTACCACTAATCTTAAGAATATTGTATAACATGTGTGATACTGTGGTTTTCCCATTGCTACCAATTACACCTATTATTTTTATTTTTTTATCTGGGCACATATAAATTAATTTACTAATTAGGCACAA
>JAGCSP010000028.1 GCA_017964105.1 Clostridia bacterium
GAAAGAATACTTACCACTCAGAAAAGTTGCAAGAACTCTTGAATCTGACGAACGAAAACTCAGAAGAAAAGAAGCAATTGTTGCAAAACAAAAACTTGCAATCTACGGTGTAAATAAATCTGGCGAAGTAGACGAGAAAAAGAAAGCAAAACTTGAAGAGAATGTAAAAGAATTGAAAGAATTGAAAGACAGCATCTTTGAGTGTGAAAAAGTTATCAAAGCAAACAAAGATAGATTACCAGCATTAGAAAAGAGTCACAAACTTATCTTAAAACAAATCAAGAGAATTAATGACGATATCACAAGCACACAAGAATCTATTGATTGGTATGATAACAATACCGAAACAATCGTTACAACCACCACAACAACTGATGGCGAAAGCGATAACAAATAATAAGATTAAAGCAAGACTCTAAGTCTTGCTTTTTTGTTTGGTAAAATCAAATTACATGATACAATATAGTAATGAATAAGTTTTGGAATAAATACAAAATTAACATTATCATTTATCTAGCAGTGGCAGCTATTTTAAGTGCTACACTTTTTGTTGGCAATATATTGACACGTGCTTTGTCATTGCGACCAACAATGCCAAATAATGACATTACTAGCGTACATATTGTAGATGTAGGCCAAGCATCATGTACGCTTGTACATTTTGCCACCGGTGAAGACTTGATAATTGATAGTGGCAGTGCAAGTAGTAACAAAAAATTGATATCGTATATCAACAATGTATTTTTCTTGCATGGGGATAAGACATTTGAGTATGCAATACTAACTCACAGTGATAGCGACCATTGTGGAAATTTTAGTTACATACTAAATAACTATAAAGTGAGTGTGTTTTATAGACCAAATATCATTAGCACTCTTGCAGGCGAAAGTGCAGAAATTGGCGAAGCATATATTGATAGTGAGAATTATGTGTATGCAGACGTAATAAAAGCATTAAATGCACACAATAACGTGCAAGTTGTTAAAAACAAAGCAGATTTGCAAATTAAAAACAATGATATTACACTGCTCACAATGTATTCGCCAGAATACGATGTGTATGACAATGTGAACGATTATAGTCCTGTAATGGTACTTGGTGATAATAATTTGAAAGTATGTATTACAGGTGATGCAAGTAAAAATATTGAAAACTTTGTTGTAAATTCTTATGACTTGCCAGATATTGATGTGCTAGTTCTTGGCCATCATGGAAGTAATACATCTTCCTCTTACGAATTTTTGGAAGCATTGCAGCCCGAGAGAGTGGCAATATCTGTGGGAAAAAATAGTTATGGGCATCCATCAACTGAAACTTTTGATACTCTAAATTTATATGACACAAATTATATTAAGCATACACTTACATCGAAGAACATGACCATAAGTGATGGAAATATTATTTTCTATTCCACAAATGATGGATATGAAGTGATTACAATAAAAAATATTGATAACTATTTACATGCTGATTATTGGGTTTTGGTTGTAATATCTTATGGTGTACTATTAATTTTTTTTGTAAGGCCAATAAAGAGAAGTAGTAGAAGATATTCTAAAAATTCATAAAATGAGCATAAATAGCTATCCCAAATTATCAAATAATAATAAATTTGCTCATTTAAATTGTGATTGATACACAAATTAAGTATAATAAACAAAAGGAGAATGCAATGAAAAGCAATATCTGTGTAGTATGCCTTAATAATGATTTTGCAAAAGATGTAGCACATAAGTTTAGTGATGCTACCGATATGTATTTTGCCGACGTTGCAGAGCTAATTAAATTTGATTTATTAGATATTGATAAAGCAATAGAAGTTTGTGGGCTAGATTATGTAAAAAAGATTGAGCGCAACAAAGTAAAAAATGTTGTAACTTATGACAATACATGTTTGTGTATGGATTACACACTACTAAACGATGATGAAAATCTAAAAGCAATTAAAGAAAATTGTGTGATAGTGTGCATTGATTTGTCACTTGCTACATACAAACAAATTTTGCCAAATGATATTCATAATATATATGAAAATAAATTAAATTTATCTATGTTTTCTACACGTAAAAAAATAATAAAAGGATACTCAGATATTATTGTGGCATATAAGCCTGGCGACAATATACTAAACAAATTTTCAAATAAATTAGTTGAATACTACAAACAAAAATAACCCTATTTCTAGGGTTATTTTTTTATAATGTTTTTGATAAGTTTAAATATTCTTCGTATTTAGCCTCGGCATTTTCACTTGCCAATTTAAATAATTCATCAGCAATCTCAGGATGAGTTTTTAATAAACTATTATAGCGTGTTTCACCAGCAAGGAAATCTTCATATTTGATTGTTGGTTTTGGACTATCAAGTGAGAATACAGGATATTGAACACTACCTTTGTTTGAAGGATTGTATCTAAACAAATGCCAATATCCGCTATCTACAGCACGTTTTTGTTCGATTTGACTTTCGCTCATTGTAATTCCATGGTTGATACATGGTGCATATGCAATAATGAGTGATGGGCCATCAAATCTTTCTGCTTCACTTGCTGCATTTATAAATTGATTCATATTTGCACCCATGGCAACTTTTGCAACATATACATTTTTATATTGCATTGCCATTAATGCTAGATCTTTTTTGTTTGTACGTTTGCCAAGGCTTGCAAATTTTGCAACACTACCAAGTGGGGTAGATTTACTTGCTTGGCCACCAGTGTTACTGTAAACTTCAGTATCAAGTACTAATATATTTACATTTGCACCACTTGCTAGTACGTGGTCTAGACCGCCATAACCAATATCATATGCCCAACCGTCGCCACCAATGATCCAACTGCTATCTTTTACAAAGCAATTTTTGTAAGTATTGATTTTATCAATAACTTGCTTTAACTCTTCATTGTTTGTTTCAATTTTATTTAGTGCTTTTACAAGCTTTTCGCCGGATACACGTAGTGCTTTTGCATCATATTCATCAAAATTAATGCTTAAATCCTTTGTTTCTTTGAAAGAATGTAGCTTATTTACTGCTTCTACCAATTTAGTGTGATTACTTGCATTTGCTAGTTTGATTCCATATCCAAACTCTGCATTATCTTCAAATAAACTATTTGCCCAAGCAGGACCATAGCCGTTTTCATCTTTTGTGTATGGTATTGTGGGAGAACTACCGCCATATATACTAGAACAACCAGTCGCATTTGCAATAACCATACGCTCGCCAAATAATTGGCTAATAACTTTAATGTATGGTGTTTCGCCACAGCCAGCACATGCACCACTAAATTCAAAGTAAGGAGCAACAAATTGGCTACCTTTTACAGTGTCTCGCTTAAATATTTGAGATTTTACTAGTGGTAGACGGGACACAAATTCATAGCTTTTAAGTGTATCATCTCTAAGCATCATTGTAGGTAACATTGTTAGCGCTTTTTGTTTTGCAGGACATGTATTTGCACACACGCCACAACCTGTACAATCTTCTGGACTCACTTGAATTACAAATTTATATTTGTTTTCTAGTGAAGCAGGAAGTGGGGTTAGGGTAGATGGTGCTTTTTCACAATTTTTAAGTGATATTAGTCTTGGTCTTATTGCTCCGTGTGGGCACACAAACGAACACATGTTACATTGAATGCAGTTTGAGCTATCCCATTTTGGTAGGGCGGTGGCAACACCACGTTTTTCATATTGTGTGGTACCAGTAGGCACATATCCACGTTCATTAAATGAACTTACAGGCAACTCATTGCCTTCTAATTTTTGAATTGGGTCTATGTATTCTTGGAAATATTTGCAACCTGTTGCACCACATCCTTCGCATGAGGTTAGTTTTGCCCAGCTTGATGGTATTTCAATTTGATGCAAATTTTCTTCCGCTGTGTCTATTGCACTATAATTGCGATTAAGTACCACTTCGCCTTTCTTGCCATAACTCTTAAATGCGAAATCTTTCATTTGTTTTTTGGCAAGATCATATGGGATAATGTCAATAAGTTTAAAGAAAGCGGCTTGCATAATCAAATTGATTTTATTACCAAGTCCTATTTCTTTTGCGATTTTATATGCATTGATTGTGTATAATTTTAGATTATTTTTTGCAATGTATGACTTCATGTGGTTTGGTAACATCTTGGTTAATGTTGCACCTTCCCATGAAGTGTTAAGTAGCACGATGCCATTTGGTTTTACATTTTTTAGCACATTGTATTTTGTTACATATGTTTCATTGTGTATTGCCACAAAGTCAATGTCATCAATTAAGTATGGTGAATTAATTTCACCTTCGCCAAATCGCAAGTGGGATATTGTGGCATTGCCACTTTTTTTGCTGTCATATTCAAAATATGCTTGTCCATTGTTGTTTGTTGTTTCAGTGATAATTTTGATGGAGTTTTTGTTTGCACTAACTGTGCCATCGCCGCCATAGCCATAAAATTTGCAAGCATACACTTTTTGCAAGTTAGGGTGAATTATATTTGTTATTCTTAATGATTTGTGTGTTACGTCATCATTGATGCCAACACTAAAATGATTGATAGGGGAGTTGCATGTCATATTTTCATACACAGCTCCTACCATGCTTGGTGTAAATTCTTTGCTGGATAGTCCATATCTTCCACCAATTACTTGTATTTGTTTGCCTGCTTCTGCAAGGGCACACACTACATCTTTATATAGTGGTTCACCTTCTGCGCCACATTCTTTTACTCTATCAAGTACGCAAATGCGTTTTACACTATTGGGAAGTGTCTCAATAAAACGTTTTGTGTCAAAAGGTCGATATAATCTTACAACTACAGCACCATATTTTTTGCCTTGTGCATTTAAATAATTTATAGTTTGTTCCACAGTGCTTGCACCACTACCCATAATTACTATTACGTCTGTTGCGTCTTTTGCACCCACATAATCAAATGTGTGGTAACGTCTGCCAGTAATAGAGTGAATCTTTTCAAATGCATCTTCTACGCAATTTGCAACGTTGTCATAATATTTGTTGCTTGCTTCGCGATTTTGAAAATATACATCTGGATTTTGTGCAGTACCTTGTGCATGTGGTGTTTTTGAATTTAATGCGCGGGCTTTGAATTCGGTTAATTTATCATATGGATATATTTTTTTGATATCTTTGATATCAATGTTTTTAATCGTGTTTATTTCATGACTTGTTCTAAAACCATCAAAGAAATGTATAAAAGGCACACTACTAGTAAGTGTTGCAATGTGTGCAGCAAGTGCCAAGTCTTGGCATTCTTGAACAGATGATGATGCTAACATTGCATATCCCGTGCCTCTTATGGACATCACATCACTATGATCGCCAAATATTGAAAGGGCGTGAGTGGCAATAGTACGAGCACTCACGTGAATTACGTTTGGTAGTAATTCACCTGCTATCTTGTACATGTTTGGAATCATTAGTAGTAGTCCTTGGCTTGCAGTAAATGTGGTAGCCACACTACCTGCGGCAAGGGCACCATGCATAGCACCAGCAGCGCCTGCTTCTGATTGCATTTCTACAACTTTTGGAACATCACCAAAAATATTTAGTTGATTTTTATTTGATAAATCCTCATATACTTCTGCCATTGTTGACGATGGAGTTATTGGATAAATGGTGGCAATTTCACTAAGGGCATATGCAATATTTGCAGTTGCTGTGTTGCCATCTACTGTAATTTTATTATATTTCATATAATTACCTCATTACACTTAGTATAGATGAGATAAAAAAAATAGTCAATTTAACTTAAAAAGTAAATACAAAAATAATTGAAAATTTGTGCAAATTATTGTATTATAGGGTATATGAGATACAAAATAGTTTTTAGTTATGATGGCTCACAGTATTGTGGGATGCAAATTCAAAAGGATAAACTTACCATTGCCAAGGTGCTAAATGATAATTTGTCTAAGGTTTTAAGTAGTCAAATTGAAGTTACTGCTAGTGGCAGAACAGATAGTGGTGTTTCTGCAATAGAACAAGTGGGGCACTTTGATTATGATGGCGATCTGCCAAAGAATTTTGTTGGGTATATCAATAGTGTGTTACCTGCAAGCATTAGAGTGCACAGTGTGCAAGCTGCACCAAACTTCCATGCACGCTATGACGCCAAAGAAAAAACTTATTTATATAAGTTTTACGTGTCCAAAAATGCAAATGCATATTATGACAAATTTGCGCTTCATGTGCCCGTGTGTGATATAGATAAGGTAAAGGCAAGTTTAAAATATTTGATTGGCACACACGACTTTACTTCTTTTTGTGCTTCTGGTACTGAAATAAAAGATATGGTGCGAACTATAATTAGCGCAAATATTTATAATGAAGGTGATTTATATACATTCACAATTACAGGCAACGGATTTTTATATAATATGGTACGTATTATTATGGGAACACTAATTGAAATTGGTTCAAAAGGTTTAGAGCCAGAGCATATGCGTGACGTAATTGATGGCAAGAATCGTAAATTAGCAGGCCCTACGAAACCTGCATATCCATTAATTTTAAAGTCAGTTAGTTATATTCAATAATTGACACGCATGTTAACGCATGTTATACTATAAGTGTAGAAACGTTAGTTTCTAAATAAAAGGAGAATGAAATTATGAAA
>JAGCSP010000029.1 GCA_017964105.1 Clostridia bacterium
ATCATTTGCGGCAGCTAAATCTTCTGCTTTGAATAATTCTGCATGGTTATATTCATAATCTTTGCTGTTATTTAATGTGGTACCTGCTGGGTCACAATATACAAGTGACACTGTATATGTATTCTTTTCAAACACAGCAGTAAGCGTCATATCACTAGATACAACATAACCATTGGCAATTACTCTATCTTCTTCATTTGTCCAATATTTAAATGTTGCACCAACAAGTGTTGGGTTAGCTGGATGATTTAGATTACTACCATGTGTTATATCTTGTGCCACATAATACTCTTCATCATTTGCAATGTATGTAACAGTATATGTGTTAAGTTTAATCACCGTGTAAAGAGACATAGTAGTTCTACCAATAAGTGCCATGGTTACATCTATCTGATATGCTTCATCGCTTACTGGATAATCTGCATCTCTATCTACACTTGTAGAACTTGATGTGGTTAAACCTTCAAAATGATATCCTGTTGGTACAGTTACATTTAATGTTGTTGAATTTACAAATAATTGTAATGGATGTTCTACATCAAAACTAAATGTTGCACTTTCATTATTACTATGGCCTGTGATACCACGATTAATAATTTTTAATGTGTATGGTACAGGTTTCCACACAGCATAAAGTGTTGTGGAATCTTCAAATGAAACATTTTGACCTGCGGAATACACCTTTTCAGTTGCACTACTGCTTAGTGCCCAACCTTCAAATGTATAATAATCACGAGTAATGCCAAGAGTTGCAGGGTTTTTAAGTGTTACATGCCCTTGACCTTTTAGCATTGAATCGCTTTCAATTGTAATTGTAGAACCTGGAATATTTACATCATAATTGATGTCGAGTATTTGCACAAAGTTTGGTGTAATGTCAATTGTCCATCTTCCATCTCTAAACTCGGCATAGTTTATGTTTGCCTCGTTCATGGTAAACACTTCTTCTACGCCAGATTTTGACACAGTCAAAATTTTATCAAACATTCCGTTCTTACCGATAACAACCCAACCTTGCATTTGGTTGTTTGGCTTAATTACTGACTGAGTATAACTAGGAATGTTATTAAATGATGTTCTAAAGCTTGCACATAGTTCGTCTGGTGTTGGGAAATCAACATCTGGATTCTTTTCGCTACCAGCATCAATAATGATATTGATGTAGTACATATTGTTTGCCATTTCAGCGTTGAATGCTACATCATTTGCTTTGGTGAGTGTATAAGTTGTAATTACATCAGTTATATCAGAATCACCCGAACGCACTGTCCAACCAGCAAAATGTCTGCCTGGCTCAGTAATATCATCAACCATATTTGGCTGTTTTAGCGCAAGTTGCAAATTTACTGTGTCGCCAGTAATTGCTTTTGTGGTGTAATAATCAAGACGCTCATTTTTGTAATAGAATGTGAGATAATAATATCTTTCCCACATTGCATAGAGAGTCATATCTTCATCTTTTTCATATCTAAATGTGCTATTGCCATTAATTACATAGCCTTCACCATCGGCACGTGTGTTCCATCCCATAAATTTATACATTTCACGAGAATTATCAACAGTAAGAACTGCTCTCATGCCAGTGTGGTCTGGAACATTTGTTACGAGGCCATTGTAATATGTTACAATATCATCCAAATAGCCATCTTCATATAACACTGTGATACCTTGTGGAGCATTGGTGTCAAATGAGATATTGTATTCGTTTACTTTAAACTTACCATACAAAGTAAAGTTAGTTGTTCTCACTTCACCATTTAAAATAAGTTCACCAGATGTGCCAATTGTAGTATTTGCAAAATCAACAGGATAGTTGATATCTACGTCAAAGTACCAAGCAACAAAAGTTTGATGCTCTACTATTGGATTTTCTGGTTTTGCAAATGGGAAGGTGTAAGAATACATGTAAGATGCATAATCTGCAATTGTAGGTATGCCTTCGCTCTCTGGGTTATCATATGTTTTAATCTTAAATGTGTATTCCCAGCTCTTTGGTTCCCACTTTGGATATAGTGTTGAATTCTCTGGCACCATATAGAAGCCGGTTGTGGATGTGTATACATCACCTGAACCATCTTCATGTAATGTCCAACCAACAAAATTATATCCTGGTCTGTATGTAGCAAGTTGAATGTTTAATCCGCGATAAGATATAAATTCTTCACCGGTAGGAATAGAAATGCGGTCGTTATAGAAAGGATAAACTGTGTCATACAATAAACTTTCATCATCACCTGGCATTTTGAATGTAAGTGTATATACAATCTTTTCAAATTTCGCGAACAATTCCATATCACCGTTAACGGCAGTGCGATTGTAATACATATCAGTAAGCTCTTCATCAGTATACCAACCTTCAAATGTGCTACCAATTTTTTCTGGTCGTGGCAAGTTTGGAAGCATGTTACCTTTCTTTAATTCCACAGAATTAAGAATCTCATACTCGTCCATAAAGTAAATAGTTACTCTTGGGTAATAGTTAAAATACACAAGAATGCCCGCCACTGAAAATAGTGCCAAGGCAATTCCCATTATTATGTTTACGATCAATCGTTTTTGCTTCGTCATATGCATTCACCTCGCG
>JAGCSP010000030.1 GCA_017964105.1 Clostridia bacterium
AGTTGCCACTCCATATTCTAGTGATGTAGCAGTTGTTAGCACTTTAAAAGTACTACCTGGCTCATAAACGTCCACCACACTAATGTTACGTGCCTGTTTTAGTAGTGTTTCCACATCATTTCTTGGCAAATTATTTAAATCATAACTAGGTTTTGTGCTCATGGCAATTATTTCACCTGTGTTTGGATTCATCACAATTCCTGTTGCGCTTAGTGGTTTTTGCTCAATCATTAGCAAATTTAGAGCAGATTCAAGGGATAATTGAATATTTGCATCAATAGTCAACTCCAAATCCATACCAGAAATAGAAGGAATATATCTAGATAATGTATTATCTATTTTTACACCATTTACATCACTTTCTTCTAGGGCATATCCATTAATTCCTTTTAGGTACTTTTCGTAAGTTGCCTCTAATCCACTTTGACCAATATTGTCAATAGTTGTAAACCCAAGCACTTGCGTTAGCATATTGCCATAAGGATAAAATCTTTTTGAATTTTCACTAAGCACCACACCATCTAATCCTGCATCAATAATCTTTTTGGATGTTAAATTATCTACTTGTGCCTTAATTAAACTTTCGCTCACAAGCATATTTGATACTTTTGATAGCACATTTTCATATGCTAAACCAAGTGTACTGCTTAAAAAATAAGCAACTTTTTCCCTCTCTTTTACTCTGTTTGGTTTTACATACACATCATATGTGCTGTAACTTTTGGCAAGCACCAAGCCATTTGTATCTACAATGTTTCCGCGTTTTGCTTGCAATGGTAAATCTCTGTACCATTGCTCTGCCGCCTTTGCAGTGAGCCACTGCGATTTGACCACTTGCAAACTAAATAATCTAAACACTATTACAACAAAAATAAAGGTTACAAGCGTCAATGTCGCTAGCAACCTCTTTTGTATAAGTTTTATTGAATTCATAACTTAATGATAATTTTATCTCCCAAACATATTAGCGATAAAATTACAGAAATTATCCCACCAATTTGAAGAACTATCATATTCTTGCACTTTATGTGTTTTTGGCATGCTTACTTTCACTTTCGTTACTCCTGACACATCGCCATAACCTTCATTTACAAGTTCTACTTCAATATTTTCAGTATCTGTAAGCTCATTATATCTTGCAACAGCTTCATTTAGTTGCGTTTCTTGAGCTGCAATATCGCTGTTAATTATGTTTATGCTTTGTTTGTAATTACTTATTACAAAAATATTATATATAGCAAGGAATACAAGTAATGCAGCAATCAACACAGCAGCACCAACACGCACTACCACTTGCGCAGATACATGTGATTTTGCTTTTACTTCACTTAGTGTACCTTCAGACAAATCAGTTTCATCTAATGTGATGGAATCAAACTCCTTATATAAGTCATTCAATTTTTTATCTGTGTAATCGGTATCAAAACTATTTGTTTGTTTTTCTACCACACTTGGTTCATCTTCTGCCACTTCACTTTCCGTAAGCATAACTTTCTTAAATGCTGACATATTTATATCCCTCCTTACAATTTTTCTATTATTCTAAGTTTCGCACTTGCACTGCGAGAATTATTTGATAATTCATCTTTCGATGCAGTAATTGGCTTATGTGTAATTTGTATTACTTCTTTTTTGTGACCACACACGCAATACGGAATGGATTTATCACAAATACAATCACTAGATAGTAATTTAAATGCATTTTTCACAATTCTATCTTCTAGACTATGAAAAGTAATCACTGCCATGCGACCACCTTTATTTAGCTTTCTTGCCATACCAAGTATGCATTCATACAATCCTTTTAATTCACCATTCACTTCTATGCGAATTGCTTGGAATGTTTGTTTGCTTGGACTACCTTTGCCCCAAAACTTTCTTGGGATGCTATCCTCTACTATTTTGTTTAATTCCCCAGTAGTTGCAATTGGTTTTACTTTTCTATTTGCAATGATATTGCGAACAATATTTTTTGCAAAGCGTTCTTCGCCATATTCATATAACACGCGTAGCAATTCTTTTTCGCTGTACTCATTTACCACATCAGCAGCTGTAAAACTTTGTGTTTTATCCATGCGCATATCAAGTGGTGCATCAAAGCGATATGAAAATCCACGTTCGGCAGTATCCAATTGATAACTGCTCACCCCAAGGTCAAGTAACACGCCATCTAAATGTTTTACATTTAGTTCAGTCAAAACTTTATCATAATCTTTGAAATCGCTTTTATGCAAACTATAATTACATAACCCATTTAGTTTAAATTCTGACACACTCAAGGCAACATCATCTTTGTCAATGCCAATAAGCATGCCATCTTTTAATCGTTTTGCAATCTCTGTAGAGTGTCCTGCTCCGCCAAGTGTACCATCTAGATATATGCCATTTGATTTTATATTCAATCCTTCAATACACTCATGTAGCATAACTGGTGTGTGATTAAAATTTATATTTTCCATTTTCAAAGGGAGTAATTTTTCAAACTAGCACTAAGTTCATCAAAGTTAGAACTTGCACTATATTTTTCCCATTTTTCTTTTGCCCAAATTTCTACCCTATTGCCCACACCAAGTAAAACAATATCTTTGGAAATTTTTGCATATTCTTTTAATGATGCAGGTAACAACAATCTTCCTTGATTATCTTCACTTACTTCATGGCAACTAGATAAAAACAATCTTAGTACCTTTTGTGCATCTACATCAAAGGTAGGAACACTTTCTAAACCTTTGGCAAATGTAGTGTTGAAATATGCTTTTTCAAACACAAACAAACAACCTTCATTACCCTTAGTAATGACAAACTCAGTACTATTTTTAAGTTGTTTTGGTAGCCTAAAACGGTTCTTACCATCTAGACTATGACTATATTCGCCATAAAACATAAGTGGTTACCTACGATTTTATTATACAATATTGAAAATTTATTTTCAACCACTTTTGACCACTTTTATATATTTTTTATATAAATATAAAATAAAATGGGGCATCACCTGCCCCATTTTTAAGTTTTATCTAACTATTTCACTTTTTATCACGAAGTCATCTCCGCGCTTTAAATACACATGATCAACATTGCCATCACTTGATTTATATACATCTAGTTTTTCACCTTCAAAAGATTGATTTGCATACATCATTTCCATTTCTTTAATGTCATGCAAGGATTTTTCTTTGTACACATTAAGAATAAAACGCAAGTATTCAATGTTGTTGCAATGATGCAAATAATCAATATTTGTACTACGCACTTCACATGTTTCCAATTTGTTACTCAAATCATTTTCAAAATGACCAAATTGAATTTCTACATTTGAATCATGTTTTTCTATATTGTCACCCACACCAACTTCTGTGATTTTTTTAATTTTACCAGTTGCAATGTCTAATGCACACAACTCTGTGCGAGCATATACACACACATTTCCTTCGGCATCTTTGATGCATGTGTCGATACACAATTTAACTAGTGATTTTGATGACACAAAACTATCTACCACCACATCATCATTCCAAAAAGGTGCCTTAATAAATTTTAGCCTATTCTTAGTAATCACCCACATTGCATTGTAATTCTTTTTAGTAACAATTCCATCAATACCAAGTTGCCCCATTAAATCTGTTAAATTATCTTGCACAATTTGAAAAGCTCCAATTATTGATAATTCTGATTTACTATTAAGTAAACTAGCTACCATATTTTTAGTTGTAGTGTATATCATATATTTATCTCCAAAACATTAGTCGAGTAGTATTATAGCACATTATACCAAATTGGTATAATGATTTTAAATAAAAAGCACAGCGATTAGCTATGCTTTTTTATAATTTCTTCTAGTTGCTTTGCATGTAATTCATTTGTTATTTTCCTATTGATTATATTTAATGCGATGCTTGAAATAATTGTTATTATTAAAAAAATGCAAAATAAAATACTTGCTGACTGTGATAATACTTTATGAGTTTTGTCAAACATTAGTAAAAATGCAATAATTGTTCCCACCAAATTAAAATAAAATGTAATTGTATATAGTGAACGTCTTTTTATCATTTAAATAACCACCCCATTATATAATTTACAAAAATAATTATCAAATAACTTAATAATACCTCTTAATTTGCAAATTATTATTATAAATATATTATACATCACTTTGTGGTGTATTCAAAATAAAATACATCACTTTGTGGTATAAAATTAAATATGGAAAACATTTCAAAAATAGTTGGTGAAAATATTAAAATAGCAAGAAAAGCGAAGGGACTAACTCAATCACAGGTAGCCCAAACTCTTTACATGACTCAGCAACAATATAGTCGATTTGAAAATGGCATATATGAACTAAATTATTCTCAAATAATTGCAATTTGCAAATTACTTGACACAACACCCAACGAATTATTTGACTACGAATAAAAAACACTTGGAACACACCAAGTGTTTTTTTGGAGCTGGTGGGCGGGATCGAACCGCCGACCTGCTGATTACGAATCAGCTGCTCTACCGACTGAGCCACACCAGCAAAAATATAAGAGTAATGTGCTCAATCGGTAGAGTAAACTCTTCCAGGTCGCAAAGTTAATTTGCTCCCCGCTTGACGTTCACATGCATTCTCTGTCTATTAATAGTCCACCGGACTATTAACTAAAACGAGTCGCGCCAACTGAGCCACACCAGCACACATATGTGGTTACTCAACCACATATATATACTATCTTATTTTTCACCAAATCGCAAGATGTTAGGTAATATTTAACACCATTCATCTCGTATGTTAATTTTTGTGCTTTGTTGTAACTATGAATGTGGCCAAACACACAAACTTCCACACCATACTCTTCAAGCAACTTAGTAAAGTCACTTTCTTCATATTTGCTATTGTATGGTGGGTAATGCATCATGCACACAAGGTGGTCACCTTCTTGCATTTTGCGTTTTGCATCTTCTAAAGATAATCTTAGCCTAATTACCTCTCTATCATATATCTTTTTATCTTGCTCTGTTTTGTGTTCTTTTTCTGGCACTGTCCAACCACGTGTGCCACAAATAACAACACCATCAAATCTAATGGCGTCATTTTGCACGGCATACATATCATTAGATAAATGCTCTCTAAGTAGTGATATACTTTTCCACCAATAATCATGATTACCTCTAAGTAGTATCTTTTTGCCACAAAAGGTACTAATGTAGTCAAGATCTGGCAATGCATCTTCAAATTTCATTGCCCAAGATATATCTCCAGGAATTAGTAAAATATCGTCTTTACCAACTTTTGCTTTGATATCTTCTTCTATTGAATTTAAGTAATTATCCCACGCTGGCCCAAATATATCCATTGGTTTTGGATTATTAATACTTAGGTGCAGGTCAGAAATAGCAAATATTTTCATGCTTATATTATATCAAATTACTTTTTATATAACAACAAAAAATCGTCCCAATAGGGACGATTGTATTTATGTGCTTTAATTATTCGACACAGGTTGTTGTGTAGGATATAATGGCAAATCAAAGAATCCACTGCATACATCTTGTGTAAACTCTTGGCATTGTGGAATTTTGCAATAGCCATAACTAGGTACTAAAATTTCTGCATCTACTACTACTCTTAAGATAACTGTGATACATGCATCAAGCTCAAACACATTGTCGCCAACATAATCACCATCTACACCAAGCACAGATGCAAATGCAACTACTCTATATGGCACAATGGATGGTTGTGGCACATAAAGAATTACATCTTGATTGATTGTAATTGTTGTAGTCCCTGTTCCAGTAGCACCAGTAGCATCAGTAAATGTAATTGTGATAGGGATATTTACATCACCAGTAACACGTGCAAAGCATGGACGATCTTCAAATCTATCTACGCTTAAATTTGTTAGTGTTACATCACTTAGATTTTGTGTTACACTTACGAATGTAAGTGGATCTGTATATGTACCTTCAGGTGTAATAGTTAGACGTAAATTTTGTTCTTGAATTTGCTTCATACATGCGTCAAACACTTTTGTTGTTTGAATGCATGCTTTTTCGCACAAACCATTTAGTGGGTTACCATTTATTGGACCTGGCATGCAACCTTGTCTATTTCCAGAATAAAATGACATAGTGATACCTCCTTTAATTTTAATAATACTCAATACTACACTATATTCATTTTTCTAAATTTTTGTGCAAAAAAAGGAGCAACAATGCCCCTTTTAATTTATTCCATAATAAATTGATCCATTTTTTCTAATAATTGTTCCCTGCCATACTTTGATACTGAACTCACACCAAATACGTCTTGTGGACCAAGACCAAGGTCTAATGCAATTTCTGATAATCTAGGTTTAATTTTGCTTTTGCCAAATTTATCCACTTTTGTAGCAACCACCACATATGGCACTCTAAAATATGATAAATATTTCATCATCTGCTTATCGTCTTCGGTAGCACCCACTTTGCTATCAACTAGCAAGCACACTAATTGCAATTTACTGTTATTATTAATATATGGCTCTATCATACTTTGCCAACTTGTTATTTCCATTTTGCTTGCCTTGGCAAAACCATATCCTGGCAAATCTACAAAATAAAAACTATTATTTATCAAAAAATAATTTATGAGTCTTGTTCTACCCGGCGTGGAACTAGTGCGAGCAAGTTTGCCATTGCCAGTAAGACAATTTATTAAACTGGATTTACCCACATTGCTACGACCAACAAATGCTATTTGTGGCAATTCATCTTGCACAATATCTTTAGGATGAGCAACAGAAATTGTAAATTCACTTTTTGATATTTTCATAAGTGGTTACCTCTTTACAGCATTATGGTACCACAAAAAATTCAATATTACAAATAAAAACACACCCTAGGGTGTGTTTAAATTTTAAGCTATTGCCTTGTGCGATATCTCATATTTGAGTTTACCATTAACTGCCTTTACCACAATTTTATCAATAGTTTTGTCACTAGGCACATTAAACATGGTATCTAGCATACTCTTTTCAATAATTGTTCTTAATCCCCTAGCACCAGTACCAAGTTCTATTGCTTGCTTAGCAATTAGTTTTACTGCTTCTGGTTCAAAGTGTAGTTTTACACCATCTATGTCAAGCAATTTACCATATTGTTTAATAAGAGCATTTTTTGGCTCAGTGAGTATTCTTACTAATGCCTTTTCATCTAGTTCATCTAATCCAACTGCTATTGGCAATCTGCCTACAAACTCTGGAATAAGACCATATTTAATCAAATCTTGTGGTTGTAATTTTGACATAATTTCACTATTAGATAATTTATCCAATTCTTTTAGCTTGGAATTAAAGCCTAGTGAATTGTTGCTTTGCACTCTATCTTCAATTGTTTTATCAAGCCCCACAAATGCTCCACCACAAATAAACAAAATGTTTGTAGTGTTGATTTGAATACATTCTTGGCCTGGAACTTTACGACCGCCTTGTGGTGGCACACTAGCAACAGTATCTTCAATTATTTTAAGAAGGGCTTGTTGCACACCCTCTCCGCTAACATCACGAGTAATACTTACGTTTTCACTTTTCTTAGTTATTTTATCAATTTCATCAATGTAAATAATTCCACGTTCTGCTTTGCGAACGTCATAGTTTGCATTTTGAATTAGCTTAAGTAAGATGTTTTCAACATCTTCACCCACATAACCTGCCTCAGTAAGTGTTGTAGCATCTGCTGTGGCAAAAGGTACTTTAAGTATTTTCGCAAGTGTACGAGCAATCATGGTTTTGCCCGTGCCCGTTGGACCTAATAACAAAATATTTGATTTATCAAGTTCCACATCTTCGCCCGCTTTGCGCTTTGTCGCATTATAATTAATACGTTTATAGTGATTATACACCGCAACAGATAGCACTCGTTTTGCTTCATCTTGCCCAATTACATAATCATCTAGCATATTCTTTATTTCTTTTGGCGTTGGCAAATCAATCTTTACCACATCTTCACTGTAGTCAAGCATATCTTTGCATACTTTTACGCAGTCATCACAAATAAAACTTTCACCATCTGGGCTTGCAATTAATTTGTGCTTTGCACTTTGTGGCTTACCACAAAATGAGCAATATACATTATTGTTGTCCATTAAAACTCCTAAATTTTATCTCTTTGTTATAATTTTATCCACAATTCCGTATTTTAATGCTTCATCTGCACTCATATAATTGTCGCGCTCGCAATCTTTCAATACTTTTTCCAAAGGTTGATTTGTATTTTCTGCAAGTATTCCGCAAAGATTTTCTCTTGCTTTTAAAATATTCTCTGCATATATTTTTATGTCTGTTGCTTGGCCTTGTGTTCCACCAAGTGGCTGATGAATAAGCACTTGGCTATTTTTTAATGCCATGCGCTTGCCTTTTGCTCCACCTGCAAGTAGTATGGATGCCATGCTTGCTGCCATACCCACACAAATTGTGGACACATCACACTTAATATATTGCATTGTGTCATATATAGCAAGACCGGCAGTAACAGAACCACCTGGAGAATTGATATACATACTAATATCTTTTTTAGGATCTTTACCTTCCAAATATATTAGTTGTGCAATTACTGTGTTTGCTGTGTCATCTGTAATTTCACCTGTTAGGAAAATTATTCTATCTTCCAAGAGTCTTGAATAAATGTCATAACTACGTTCGCCATTTGCTCTTTGGTCTACAACCATAGGAATTAACATAAAATTTGCCCCCAAACCAATTATTTATTATTTTCTACTAAGAATGCAAGAAGTTTACTTAAAAGTATATCATTTTTGATGTAACTTATTCTATCTTCACTCAAACTTTCTTTGTATTCTTTTATTGTTTTTTTGGCAGATTTTGCCAAATCTTTAATTTTTGCTTCAAGTTCTTCTTTAGAAACTTCTAGTTTTTCTTGTTTTACAATTTCTTGCATTGCAAGACGTACTTTTACACCTTTTAATGCATCTGCTCTACGGCCTTCTCTTAGTTCATCTAAGCTCTTGCCTAAATATTTTGCATAATCTTCAAGTTTTAGTCCTTGATACATTAGTCTATATTCCATATCTTGCATAATGTTGTTTAGTTCAGTTTCAACAAGTGCATTAGGAACATCTACTTGCATGCCAGCAACAATTTTTTCAATAATTTCGTTTTCTGTTTGAATTTTTGCATCTTCTTGTGCATGCTCGCCCAAATGTTCTTTGATGTGCTCTTTGTATGCAGCAAGTGTTTCAAATTCGCTTACATCGCTAGCAAATGCATCATTTAATTCTGGTAACTCTTTTGATTTTACCACATTTACTTTTACTT
Source organism: Clostridia bacterium (assembly GCA_017964105.1). Classification (GTDB taxonomy): domain Bacteria; phylum Bacillota; class Clostridia; order Christensenellales; family UBA1242; genus UBA11490. The sequence continues at coordinate 9,300 of JAGCSP010000030.1, forward strand.
TAAACACTGCTGGTTGGCCTGCAAGTTCTTTTGCTTGATATTCTTTTGGGAATGTAACTTTTACATCCACTTCATCGCCTGCTTTCTTGCCAACTAGTTGTTCTTCAAAACCTTCAATAAAGCTGTGGCTACCAATCTCTAAATCATATGCTTCTGCAGTGCCGCCATCAAATTGCACATTGCCTTTGAATCCTTTGAAGTCAATATTTGCAATGTCACCATTTTCAATAGCACCTTGCTTTTCTACATATCTTACATTTTGTTCACGTACGCGTTCTAATTCTACATCTACATCTTTTGCAGTAATTTTTCTAGGCTCGTGAGATATTTTTAGTCCCTTGTATGCGCCAAGTTTTACTTCTGGCATCACAGGAACTACTGCTGTAATCACTACACCTTTTTCGTCCAATGATTTTACAGACAATTCTGGTGCATCTACAGGGTCAATATCTTTTTCTTTTGCCAAAACTTCTGAATATGCTTTGCCAAAACCTTCTGCAAGTGCCTCTTCAAAGAATACTGTTGGGCCATATGTTTTTTCAATAACCTTTCTTGGTACTCTGCCTTTTCTAAAACCCTCTACAGGATATTCACCTTTGTGCTTATTATAAGCATTCTCTACTTCCTTATCCCACTCTTCTGCACTAAGTGTAACCTCTAAGGCAACTTCGTTGTTTTTATGACTTGTAACTTTGTATTTCATATTTTTCTCCTTAAAATCAAATGTCTTGCTTATTATAACAAAAACTTTTAAATTAAGCAATTAGTTATGCAAGCATATTGGGCAATATATAAAAAATAAGAGCTAATAAGCTCTTATCTAATGTATATCATAAGTCCTGTGTATATAAGCACGCCTGCAAATATACCAAACATGATCATCACCACAATGAATGTCCACTTGTTACTTCTTTCCACATTTGCATAATGTTTTGCTTCACTTTGGGTAAGTTCCACATTTTCTAACATTTTAGAATTATCTTTTCTGCGTCTTACCCAAAGAACCACTGGGATAGTAAAACCGCAAGTTACACCAAAAAGAATTGAACTAACACCCATTAGTGCTGGTACAAAACTTGTGATAATAAGTGCAATAATACTAACACCTAGCAATACTGCAAATGCAATATTAAGTTTGCTTTTAAAAAAATCTTTTATAAACATAAATTATACCAAAAATAACATTACTACGAGTAACACTGTGAATACAAACCAAAGTGCTAGCCATGCTAAATTACGTTTTGATTTTGCATAACCAAAAGCTGATAATATCAACACAAAATATCCAAGATATTCTGCTATTACATGCATTGCGTTTGTAAATTTGCCTGCTCTAAATATGCTTACACATGTAAGTGCAATGGCCACAAGACCAAGTGCAATGTATGCTGTAAAATTAATAATTGTTTGCGTACTAATTGTCCTTCTCATTACTTTCCCTCCAAAGATATCATATCACAAATATTTTTTATGTCAAATACCTTTTCCACAAAGTTTTCAAACTCTTGTGGTACATTTACCATAAACGACATTTCTTCGCCCGTTTTTGGGTGTTTTAACATTAACTTGATTGCATGTAACATTTGTCCAGATGCATAATACTTTTCACTTTTGCTACCATACAATTTATCACCCACTATGCTGTGATGCAAATATTCTGCATGTGCTCTTATTTGATGAGTTCTACCTGTTTTTAGCTCCCACATCACAAGGGCGTATTTATCCGTACTTTTTATCACTTTGTATTTGGAATGGGCAAGTTTTCCTTCCCCCGCAGTATTACATGCAAATTTTAATCTATTCTTTTTGCTTCGAGCCAAATAGTTTATTACTTCGCCTGTGCCTTGCATCTTGCCTTCGCATATACTTATGTATATGCGCCTGCACTCTTTTGTGGATATTTGATTAGATAAATTCACATGAGCAAAATCATTTTTTGCCACCACTAATAAGCCAGATGTATCTTTATCAAGGCGATGTACAATACCTGGACGAAGCACACCATTTATGCCACTTAAATCTTTCACGCTATAAAGTAGTGCATTCACAAGTGTGCCATCATTATTTTTTATTGCAGGATGCACCACCATACCCTTTGGCTTATTAATTACAAGCATATCACTATCTTCATACACTATGTCTAGTGGAATATCTTGCGCATGTGCTTCCAATTTTTCCACTTTGTCAAAATCAAAAGTTTGCACATCATCACCATTTTTAAGTGTGTAGCCTGCCTTAGTAGCAACAGCACCATTTACTAGCACTTTGCCTTGCGATATTAAATTTTTTATATGCGAACGAGTTAGTGTTCTATTTAAATTTTGTAAATACACATCTAGTCGCATGCTATCACCACTAAACGTCACTTTTTTTGTTCCTTTTTTGCTTTACAAAAAGCACAATAAAATAAATTATATAAACAACGCACCCAATTGTAATAAATGTATCTGCAATGTTAAATACTCCCCATGTCATGAAATCAAAATTAATAAAATCACGCACATAGCCAAGCATCAATCTATCATACAAATTACCCACTGCACCCGCAATTACAAATGCATAACCAATTTCTGATAGCCAATTACTCTCTTTATTTGTAAAATCCCAAAATGTGAAGAATGCCACAAAAAGAATGCTAACAACTATTAGCAAAATTGTGTGACTTCCCAATATTCCAAATGCTGCCCCTGTATTTTCAACATATTTAAATGAAATAAATCCTGGTATGAAATTGGCATCATGAGTTTTTTGTGCAAAATACACTTTTGTAATCATGTCAAATGTCAAAATCGCAGCAATTATTATAAATCTTATTATTAACTTTATCCAATGCGTTTTTAAGTATTCTTTCATACTTATATGTTACTATTCTTTTTTGTTCAAAGCAAATAAAATAGCGCGAAATTTGACACATTATTTGATAGTTGTATACATTTGTAATGTATAAATGCAAATTTCACACAAGGTATGCTTAGTTACAAATCCATAATTATTTGATTGCAATAATTGTGTTACGCAATTATCTAGTGAATCCACAATCTTTATGTACGAATTTACGATTTGTGTAAGACGAACATCGCTACTTTCATTTCGTAACTTCATAATATTTGATACATGTGTTTTTGCAACTGACTTATAGTAATTAAATGAATTAGAACACGCAATATTTGATATTTCTTTTTTATCAAGTTGCATGATATTGTCATACATATTCTTATACAAAGTTTTCAAGTACTCCACACCATCTTTAATACTCACAATTTGCGTTTTATCTAAATCTTTATATTGGTAAGATAATTTTGGATACGTAAGCTTAATCACTTTACAGGAATAACTTTGCATATTTTTTGCCACTGACAATGCCTCATCTTCAATACTATATATGCATCCAATAACATCAAAAACATTATCATGCGCATACACATAAGCACCCGCACCTTGCACTGATGCAGTGCTAGCAAGTTCAACCGCCTGCGATTCAAATTCAAAAGTACCAAGCGACAATGCAAATAATTCATAACTACCTGTTTTAGACAAATTTCCAAATACACTAATGTTACCATATTTAATCAGTGATGATATTCCAGAACTTAATAGGGTAATTACACATAGTGTAATTAAAACCAAAGGAATCATCCAAAATTTATTTTTTCTTTTTATTAGCTTTATTCCACTTGCATATTTTTTTGGCATAAAATATTGAACTCCACAAATTACGCATTTTATAATCAAAATAATTATATTTTAAATTAGGAGACATTATGATAAAACCAATATTTGACAGAGTTGTTTTAAAAGAAATTAACACTCAAAACACATCCTCACTATATTTATCACAGGATGAGAATAATAATGTGGCACAAGTGATGGCTGTGGGCAACGTAAAAACAGTAAAAGTTGGCGACAAGGTAGTATTTAATACTTATGCCACCACTAAAGTTACTGATAATAAAGAACAATTTTTACTCATAAAAGAAATTGACATACTAGGAATAATTGAATAGGAGATAATACATGAAAAAAATAATTGTAGGAATGCAATCACTAGATAAAATTGTTTGTGGAGCAAATAAACTTTGTGATGCAGTAAAACTAACACTTGGGCCAAAAGGTAAAAATGTGGCAATAGATAGAAAATACACTTACCCCATCATCACAAATGATGGAGTAACTATTGCAAAAGAGGTTGTGCTAAGTGATGAATTTGAAAATGTGGGTGCATCTAGCATTAAGCAAGCTAGCATCAAATCAAATGACGTGGCTGGCGACGGCACAACTACCGCAACAATACTTGCCACATCAATCCTAACCAACGGCGCAAAACAAATATCCAGGGGCGCAAATGCAGTTATGCTCAAAAAAGGTATTACAAAAGCATGCCAAGTAATCACAAATGATTTAGCAAAACTTGCAAAGTCGGTAGAAAGCAAAGAAGATATATTCAACATTGCTTCCATTAGTGCAGGCAACACAGAAATTGGAAACATAATCACTCAAGCATTTAAAATAGTTGGCAAAGATGGTGTAATAACTGTGGAAGATGGCAAAACATGTAAAACAGAATTAAAGGTCACCCAAGGTCTTGAATTTGATAGAGGGTACATTAGCCCATACATGATCACAGACACACAAAAAATGGTAGCAAACTTATCTAATCCACTAATTCTTGTAACCGATGAAAAGATAACTAACATTAATCAAATAATTCACATATTAGAAGCAGTAAATTCTTCTGGCACACCCCTACTTATCATAGCCGAAGACTACGACACAGAAGTAATAAACACACTTGTGGTAAACAAATTAAGGGGCAACTTAAATGTTGTTTGTGTCAAATCTCCAGCATTTGCTGACAAAAAACAAACACTTCTAATGGACATATGCACAATTGCAAATGCGAACATAATATCACAAAGTGTTGGAAAAACACTTTCCACATGCAGTTTGGATGATTTAGGACGCGCAACATCTGTGGTAGTATCTAAGGATTGCACAATAATTAGCGGTGGCAAAGGTAACGAAGAAAAAATTAGCGAGCGTGCTAAATCAATAAAAGAACAAATTGCGCTTGCTGATTC
>JAGCSP010000031.1 GCA_017964105.1 Clostridia bacterium
AAATATTTGCAATAATAATGCTCACGATAATTGTGCTTTTAGTTACAGCAACAATAGTGCTAGCAGTAGTACCAAAACAATATTATGATGCTGTGTATGATTCTGCAGATGGAACTGTAAACAACTTGACAGTGTATCACAAGGGCAAAAACAACACATATTTTTCGGACACAGAAGAATATGGTAAAATTATAGATTTATATAAAAAATCAAGTAAAGAAAATTTATTGCTCTCACTATTTGAAGGAACGCTTGGTGCAAAACCAACAATTGAAAGTTATTCTACAACCTTAACACTAAATAATAGTGAAAACACATATGTTGCATTTAATTTTAATGGTACTCAAACACTTAAATTTAAAGGCGAAACATACAAAAACAAAAGTGGCAATAGTGTTACATTTAATGCAATTGTAGTAAGCGTTGGCAACGATAGTAACAATTTGGCAACTGTAAATGTGTACATTTGCACATCAGTTACTGGTCCATCTGCAATACCACAATATAAGATTACAACACTTGCAAAACAACATGAACTTTTAGAATACATTACAACACTTGAATTATCTCAAACACAATAATTAAAACAACAATAAAAACACCCTAGGGATAGGGTGTTTTTATTTTTACTTATATTCAAAGAAGAAGTCGCCAAGGTTTACATTTTTGTATGAATTTATAAGATTTAATGGGGAAGATGCAAAACCTTTGTTTATGCTTTCTTCGGTGGCGATTGCGCCAAACAAATAACTTTCTAAATATCCAGGATATTGTGTCATGAGAATTAAGTATTTGGTTGCTTCGTCTTTTGGCAAAATGCCTAGCAAGAAGTTATATGCGCGCATATATCCTTTTTCAAAGTTGCCTGCAAGGAATGCTTCGCCCACTTTGCCACCAATTGCCTTTAGGTTGCGTGTGTAAGTGTTTTGGTTGTAATGCCACATTGCAAATAGTGACCAACCATTAATTAGGTATGTTGCGCCAAGGTCAAAGCAGGTTATGCGAGATTTGCTATATACACTGTTTAAAAAGTGTCCTTTGCCTGGGTATAAATTTAGGTAAATCATATGATTTAATTTGTTAATAGACAAAGCATAGTTATTTGAATTGATTACAAACAAATCGTTTGCGCCTGTGGTTGGTTTTTCAAAATGATATTCGCCTAGGCCAAACAAATTGTTGTATGCGAATTGAGTGTTGTATAACGAATATTTGCCAAAAATTCCTTGGCCAACTTCGTCTGCCACCATAAATCTTTCCATGTCACGCACTTGATTTATGTAACTAAACTCGGTTAGTTTTTGGCTAAGTGGTACAAATTCCATTTTGCGTTTTGCATACTTTTTCATTTTGCGTTTTGTTACGCCATAGTATGAACCCAAAATTGCCTTATACAACTTTTTGCTTGGGTTTACTTTACCTGATTTTTTGATTGATTCATTCAAAATTGCCACAAGTGTATTTTTATATCTTGGTAGTTCGCTATTAATTATTTTTAAGTAATATTGTTTAAGTACTCTTGGCGTGTGCAAAATATTTTTAATATTTTTGCATGCCACAAGTAGTAGGGTGGATTGCCTACGTTCATCTGCCGTGCGAAGTTTGCCAATTAATGCATCAAATGAAAAATGCTTGCGATAAAATTCTAGCTGTAAATCCATTACAGCTTTTTCTTGTGGTTTTAAAAGTAGTGTGTAATTTTTTGCATCAATATAACGTTCGTTATTAAATGCAATTTCATATTTCCATTCATTCAAAGTTTTCATATTTTTATTATACTTGCAATTTTAATTTTTCACAAATGAATAAGCGATACTGAATTATATTTTTGTTTTTAATAACATTGTTGCTTTGCATGCATGCACACAGAATGGCTATATTGTGTGCATTTTGAAAATGTAGTAACAAAAATTTGGTAATATTCGACAAAATTCTACAATATAATATAGCGTTGCAAAGGGGACAAATATAGCAAAAAATCATTGACATATACATGTCAAAGGTGTATGATATAGTAGTAAAATGTGGCATTGTACACTATTGTGTACAAATGAAAAATGGGAAATTTTACAAAGTATTTATGGCAAGACGAGCAAGAGTATATAGCAAACTTAATACTTACACAATTGTGTTGCGTGGCAGGACTGATATTTTTTCATCCCCTAGTCGCAAGCAATTTTTTATTGACTCAGTAATGAAAAATAAAGAGGGTGTAAGTGTGTATGCATATGCCATTACAGATAAAGATGCATACTTTGTGCTTAATGTGCATGATGGAAACATTAGCAAGGTTGTGAAATCTATTTCTGTTAGTTTTGCAAGGAAATACAACTTGCGATACAGAATTGGCAAAGTGTTCTATGATAGATACCTAAGCCAAGCACATGAAAGTACGCAAGAAATATTAGACGCCATTAAAAATGTGAACTTGCTGATTTACACAGGGAACGAAAAAACAAAAGACAGCTGGGTAAGTAGTTATGACGAATATTTTAATGACGCACTAATAGATACCACATTTATTAACGAAAACCTGAATGAATCCTTTGAAGAATTTCATAAAACAAAGCATGGCGCACAATTTGTGCAAGCAAAAAAACTTAGTGATGCAGAAATTGCAGAATACATTTACAAAAAGTACAATGTGAAAGCAAGTGATGTAGTTACGCTAAGTAGAGATATTGTTGCAACGATAGTGTTGGAGATTATGCAAGTTACCAAAGTAAGTGCAAGGCAAATTGCAAGGATTACCACGTTGCCACTTAGATTCTTGTGGTCACTGGGTAAGTCTAGCAAGAAAACCAAGGAAGTGGCAAAATGACAAAAAGAAGATTTATCATCAACATGGTTGTCATTGTGGTGCTTGCCGTGGTTAGCGGATACTTTATTGGTAGTTACATTGCAGGTAGCAGACTTATTGCCCTTACAAACTCATATAACGAGCTTGCACTTAGAGATATGGATGATGATTCAATAATTCCTAACTATTTTAGTGAATTGCCATCAACATATTTAAATAAGATTCAATCTGTTGTGTCAGGCAAGACACCAAACCAAGTGAGTGCAATATATGCATTTATGATGGCGGAATATAACACAAACACATCAGGCAATGTATATAAAGAAATTACTGGTAGCATTGCTGCAAAATCAATGGGCATCAACGTGAATCAAAGTATTTTGGCACACAAACAAAAAAAGGATGGCATGATTTATATTGATAAAATAAGTTATTCCAGCATGGCCAAAGTTGCATTTAAAGCAGAGCACAACATTGGTGAAGATACTTACATATATTATCCCGGCACAGCAAATGATGAATCAAGTGCAACATGGGGCAGCGCAGAAGTAAGAGCATTGTCTGGCTATCGTGATGTATATGGAAATGGTGTTGATTATATGTGTAATTACATAGTAACACCAAAGACAGTGCAAACAACAGGGGCATCCCAAGTAAAACAAAAGAAAGTAAGCGAACGTAATGACTATTACTTAGATGGCGAAACATATTACGAAGTTAATGTGGGCCTAGATATCCGCATTGACGAAGCGACTGGTGACTTTGTGTATGGTGGTGTAAGTAATTATATGTACGAAATTAAGTCTACAGCTAGCGCAAATGACTTCCCAGTATTTAGTTATTGTAACTTGCATGTGGTTGTAGATAGTCATTATAGATTAGTAGAAATAAACATTGAAGAAAATTATCAAATTATTGCATATGGATTTAATGCAAACACAACAGTAAAACAAACAGAAATGTTTAGTTATGTAAAATAAAAATTAAGGCAAAAAGATGAAAGAGAGAAAGAAGCGCAAAAAATTTAATA
>JAGCSP010000032.1 GCA_017964105.1 Clostridia bacterium
ATTTTATATCATTTTAGTGATACTAATATTGTTAGAGGAAAACATATGAAAAATACAGGCATGATACGTAGAGTTGATGAATTAGGCAGAATAGTAATTCCAAAGGAAATTAGAAGCACTTTTGGTCTAAAAACTGGTAGTCCACTTGATATTAGTGTAAATCAAAATGGTGCTATAGTATTAAATACTAAAAATATGATGAACAGCATCAAAGACAAAGCAGATGAGTTGTGTGATACATTGGCAACTTTAACTAATATAAGTATGGCAATTGTAGATAAGGATAGGGTGGTATCTGTATGTAATTTATCAAATAAAAGCATTGATATGCACATATCTAAAGAATTAATGGACTACATAGACAAATTTGATATTATTAAAAATAATCAAATGATTCAAAATGTGAACTTATTTAATGGTGATAGCACAATATGCACATATGTGTTACCAATATTATCTCAAACAATTTGTATTGGAGCTGTCATATGCACAAGTGAGAATATGACAGATTTTGATAAGTTAGCGTTAAAGTTTATTGCAACATATTTATCAAAACAGGTGGAGTAAATGCAAACAAAACAAAGCATTTTTCATGGTACAATTATACTTGCATTAAGCGCCATAATTTCAAAAATTATAGGCGCTTTTTATAAAATACCCCTTACTAATATTTTGGGTGCTAGTGGAGTTGGAATTTACTACATGGTTTTTCCATTTTATTCGGCAAGCATTGTGCTATGCTCATCTGGAATTGGTATTGCTACAAGTAAGCTTATTGCCAAACATAAACATAATACCAATCTTGTTCAAATGTATTTAAAAGCATCACTTTTAGTTGCTTTTATTCTGTCTTTATCTATCAGCATTCTAACTATTTTGTTATCTAAACAAATTGCATACCTGCATGGAGATATGACTATTTCATATGCTTTTGTGATCATTGCACCCGCAATACTTATTACTTCAATATTGTGCGTATTTAAAGGTTTTTTTCAAGGGTTTCAAAACATGGTGCCCACATCAATCAGTATGATAATAGAACAAATAACAAAATTGATATTTGGATATTTGTTTGCATTTGTATTTTTGAAATATGGCATAAATTATTCTGTGTTTGGTGCATTACTTGGTATCACTATTAGTGAACTCATTACGCTTATTATAATGATAATAATTTACAATAAAAATAGTCGTAATCATTTTCAATTATCTATAATAAAATCAAAACAAAAATTGTGTGCATTGCACACTAAAAACAATTATTTTTTGCATGATAAAAATCAGGCAACTTTTAAAGATGTTTTGTTAAGCGTAACTAAGTTATCTGTGCCATATACAATTACTAGCATAATTATCCCAATAATGGCTTTAATTGATAGTTTTTTAGTTCCAAAGTTTTTGCAATTGTCGGGAATTGAAGGCGGTGTTTCAATTACGCTTTATGGGTTGCAAAATGGGGTTGTAAATACATTAATTTCTTTGCCTGTAATTGTTACTATGTCGCTAGCAACTGTTGCCATGCCAAGTGTAAGTGAACTTACAAATGATTCATTAAAATTTACAATTTCAAATCGTGTTACAAAATTTTTAAAATCGAGTTATATTTTATCTTTGTTTTTGAGTGTAATCATATTTGTTTTGGCTCCGCATATGATCAAATTTCTATATGGTTCAGGGCTCAAAGTTTCATCGATAGATGAGTTTAATTTTGCCACTCAAATGTTGCGTTTATCTTGTATAACAATAGTGTACACTGCAATTATGCAAACAAGTATTTCAATACTTCAAGCAATATCTGACAACAATTACCCAATTTTTATAATGTTTTTTGCTTTTATAGTACGCATCATTGCTATGTATTTTTTAATTACAAAAACGCAACTTAATATCTATGGTGCAATAATTGCAGACATTTTGTTTTTATCAATAATTGATGTGCTATTTATTGCTCGCTTTAACAATAAAAATCTTTTAAATTCATCTATTTTTAGCGATTTTATATCTCCAACAATTTCTGCAATAATGTGCACATGTGTGGGAATGGTTTTAACTAGTTATTTATCAAATTTATTTTCAGTTATATTTATTATGGCTATTACTATTTTTACCATAAGTTTTAGTTATATGTTGTTATTGGTTATATTTAAAACTATTAAATTAAACAATATAAAAAATGTGTTAAGATTGACCTCAAAGTCAAAGGTATAATTAGAGGATATTTGGCAATTATTTACATGTTAAAAGAGGTGCAAATATGAATAGATTAGAATTAGTAAATGAGATAAGTAAATGTACAAAGATGCCAGTAAAACAAACAGATAAATTTTTAACATCTTTTATTGATGTGGTAACTAAGGAATTAAAACAAGGTGAAAGTGTGTCACTAGTAGGTTTTGGTAAGTGGGAAGTGAGAAAAAGAGCAAAGCGTAATTGTTACAATCCACATACAAAAAAGGTGGTATCAGTGCCTGCAAGCACAGTTCCAGCATTTAAGCCAGGAAAATCGCTTAAAATGGCTGTAAATAAGAAAAAATAGGTCAAAATGGTGTGTTAAATACCCAAAATCTATCAAAAATCGCTAAATTTTTTGATATTTCCTTAAATTTGTTTGCCTAATTTTGCTAAAATTGTTATAATTAAGTATCAAATTCATAAGGAGATAAAAATATGAATAAAGTTGAATTAGTAAAATATGTTTCTCAAGAAACAGGCCTAACACAAAAGGATGTAACTGAAGTATTTGATACAGCTCTTGCTGCAGTTACAACAGCTTTAAAGAGAGGAGAAGAAGTTGCTATCGCAGGTCTTGGCAAATTCGATGTACGTAAACGTGCAGCTCGTAAGAGTGTAAACCCAAGAACAAAAGAATTAGTATCAGTTCCAGCAAGCAAAGCTCCTGTATTCAAAGCAGGCAAAGCATTGAAAGATGCTGTAAATGGCAAATAAGCTAATTTGATAAAATACCTCATTCGTTTGAGGTATTTTTTTGTTTTGATAATGAATATGTTTGTGTTATCATATTACATATGAAAATAGGTAATATTGAATTTAAAAACAATTTAATATTAGCACCAATGGCAGGCGTTACAGATGTTGCTTTTAGGTCTATTTGTATTTCTTGTGGTGCTGATGCGGCAGTAGGAGAGTTAATTTCTGCCAAGGCATTAGTGTATCAAAATAAAAAGACACAAGAAATGTTGGTTACTTCCCCAAATGAAAAGATTAAAATCGTTCAATTGTTTGGTAGCGAGCCAGATGTTATGGCAAAAGCGGTTAAGTTACCCCAATTAAAAAAGTTTGATATCATAGATATCAATATGGGTTGCCCGGCACCAAAAATTGTGAATAATGGCGAAGGTGCTGCTTTAATGAAAGATATTAACCTTGCCGAGCAAATTATAAGGGCGTGTGTAAATGCTACAGATAAACCTGTAACTGTCAAATTTAGACTTGGTTGGGACTCTAAACGCATTAATTGTGTTGAGTTTGCGCGCATGTGTGAGCGTGCCGGTGCAAGTGCAATTACTGTGCATGGTAGAACGCGTGATATGTTTTATTCTGGTAAGGCAGATTGGGGTATGATTGCAAAGGTGAAAAGTGCAGTGCATATTCCTGTAATTGCAAATGGTGATGTAAGTAATATTGAGAGTTATAATTCCATACTTAAAAAAACACATTGTGACGCTGTAATGATAGGTAGGGCAACTCTTGGAAATCCGCAAATATTTGCTGATATTGTGGGTGGAACAAAACATACCAAAATGTATTATGTAAAAAAGCATGTCAAATTACTAAGAAAGTATTATCCTGAGCGCTTTATCGTAGCACATATGCGCAAGCATTTCTTGTGGTACCTAAAAGGCATAAAGGATGGTGCAGAAATTAAGGCAAAAGTAAGTGTCAGTGACAATGTGGACAATTCCATCGAACTGATGCAAACAGTTTTAAAATAGCATATATTATTTGCCAGGCAAATAAGTTAAGTTATATAATATTGTGAAATAAAAGGGACAAAATTATGGATAAAAAAACAATTAGAGATATTGATGTTTATGGTAAAAAAGTATTATTGCGTGTAGATTACAATGTGCCAATAAAAGATGGTGTAATTACAGATGATACACGTATGACTGAAAGTTTGCCAACAATTAAATATTTGCTTGACAATGGTGCAAGTGTGATTTTGTGCAGTCACTTAGGTAGACCAGAAGGTGAATTTGTGAAAAAATATTCATTGTATCCTGTGGCAAAACACCTTGGAGAATTGCTTGATATGAAGGTAAAATTTGCAAAAGACGTAATAGGTGATGATGCTTGCAAAAAATGTGAATCTTTAAAAATGGGTGAAGTATTGTTGCTAGAAAATTTGCGTTTTGAAAAGGGCGAAGAAGCAAATGATGCGGATTTTGCTCGCAAACTAGCAAGTTTTGCAGATGTTTACGTTTGTGATGCATTTGGTACATCTCATAGAAAGCATGCTTCTACATATGGTGTGGCATTACTTATGCCTAGTTCAATAGGATTCTTGATTGAAAAAGAATTAAATGCAATTGTCGGTACAATTAGCAACCCAAAACATCCTTTTGTTGCTGTTATTGGCGGAGCAAAAGTTAGTGATAAAATTGGTATTGTAAATAGTTTGATTGATAAGGTGGACACACTTATTATTGGTGGTGCTATGGCATATACATTCCTAAAAGCATTAGGATATAATATGGGCACATCTTTAGTGGATGAAGAGAATATTTCTACAGCATTGTCTTGCCTTGATAAAGCAGCAAAAAATAATGTGGAAGTTTTGCTTCCTATTGACCATGTAATTGCACATGGCATTGAAGATAAAAAAGGTGACACCACAAAGGGTGCTAATATTCCTGATGGTTTTATGGGTGTTGATATTGGACCAAAAACAATAAAAAGATACAAAAAAACCATTCACAAAGCAAAAAGTTTGGTTTGGAATGGTCCAATGGGTGTATTTGAAAATGAAGCTTTTGCAGAAGGTACATTTAAAGTGGCAAAGGCAGTTGCAAAATGCCATGGTTACACCATAGTTGGTGGTGGCGATAGTGTAGCAGCAGTAGCAAAAGCAAATGTAACAAAGAAAATTAATCATATTTCCACTGGTGGCGGTGCAAGTCTTAAATTATTTGAAGGCAAAGTGCTTGCGGGAGTGGATGCCATATCTAATAAGGAGTAATTATGAAAGATAAATTTGTAGGACTAATTATCTTAGATGGTTTTGGCCTTAGAGAAGAATCACACGGAAATGCAATAAGATTGGCAAATCCTGAGAATTTTAATAGATATTTTAGTGAATATCCACATACAACGCTTGAAGCCAGTGGACGTGCCGTTGGTTTACCAGAAGGGCAAATGGGCAATAGTGAAGTGGGTCACTTAAATATTGGTGCAGGTAGAGTTGTTTATCAAAGTTTTGAAAAAATAAATAATGCCATTGCAGATAAAAGTTTTTATGATAATGAAAGTATCAACAAAGTATTTGCACATGCAATAAAGCACAATGGTACCGTGCATGTAATGGGACTACTTAGTGATGGCGGTGTGCATAGTCACATAAACCACTTATTTGCACTTCTTGATAGCGCAAATAAACATGGTGTGAAAAAATTATTTGTACACGCATTTACTGATGGTCGTGATGTATTCCGTGATAGTGCTCCAAAATATTTAAAAGCATTACAAGAAAAACTAGGTAAATTTGGATATAAATTAGGTACTGTTTGTGGCAGAGCATATGCCATGGATAGGGAACAAAATTACGACAGAATCAAGTTGCAATATGATGCAATGTGTTATGACTTGGGTGAGCACACTCAAGATATTTATGCAAGTATTGATGCAGATTATAAAAAGGAAATTTATGATGAATTTCATAAGCCATTTATTTTAGATGGATTTGAACCCGTATCAAGCGGTGATGGTTTAATTTTCTTTAATTTCCGCGAAGATAGAGGAAGAGAATTAACAAAGGCACTTGTAGAAGATAATTTTGATGCATTTGAACGTAAAGACTTAAAAGACATTTTAATGTGTACCTTCACTGAGTATGACAAAAGTTATGTTCGTCCACTTATTGCTTGGCCAAAAGAAGATGTAACAACAAATTTATCAGCAGTAATCTCTGATGCCGGATTAAAGCAATTCAAGTGCACTGAAACTACAAAATATGCGCATGTAACATATTTTTTGAATGGTGGTATTGAGAAAGCTTATCCTGGTGAGGATAGATATTTGATTGATACAATTAAAGTGCTTAGTTTTGACCAAACACCTGCAATGCGTGCAGTGGAAATTACAGATAAAGCAATTGAGAGAATTAAGACACAAGAATACAGTTTTATGGCATTAAATTATAGCAATACTGACATGATAGGTCACACAGGTAATTTAAATGCAGCCATTGAAACTGTTAAAGTGGTAGATAAACAACTAGGAAGATTGGTAGATGCAATACTTTCTGTTGGTGGCACAGCGTTTATTATTGCCGACCATGGCAACGCAGAATATATGATAGATGATAGTGGTAGAGTGCTTACAGACCATACCACAAATCCAGTGCCATGCATTATTGTTAGCGAACCAAAAAAAGATATTCAACTTAGTGATGGTGGCAAACTTGGAAATGTTGCACCAACAATACTTCAATTGTTAGGTGTAAAAGCACCAAAAGAATTTGAACTACCAAGTTTAATTAAATAACTATTAGTTATTGACAACTGGTGCTGTGTTGTTGTAGAATATATGTATACAAAGGTGGAAAAGAGTTATGTTTAAGGCAATGTGGAATAACTTTTATAACTGGGCAGTGCGTGATGCATCTACGCTCACAAAAACTTCAATAATACTTGTGTTATTTATTCTTGGTATGGTAACACTTGTGTTTTCAATTAAGAAAGGCAAAGATGGCAAGCCTATTAGCAATTGGTTCTTGTTTTGGGTTGCAATTCTTATTGTAGGTCTTGCAATCACATATGTCATTTTGATTTCATAAAAATCCGAAATAACAATTTAAAAGTCCAACTATTATAGTGGGCTTTTATTTTTTTAATTTTTTTGCAAAAATTTTTAAAAAAGTTTAACTTTTGGTATTGAAATTTTTTTAATTACAATATATACTATATGTGTAGATAAATAAATTGTGCTATTTTTTTGGTGCATAAGGAGTAAAAATGAGTCTTAAAGATTATATCGCGGAGAAACATGAACAAAGACAACGCGATAAAAATTTAAGAAAATTTAACAAAGAAATGGAAGCACTAAGACTTGAGAAAAGAAGTGTCGTAGAAGGTTATCCTAAAATGGTGCATCCAAGCTTGCAATTGTTAGATACATGGTATAACCATGTATCAGACACCCTTACAATTGATTTTGCAAAAGACGAAGTCAAAACTTGGGCACAAGTAATAGACTTTTTTGATAAATACGCAGGTCTTGTGGAGAAATTGGGTGTAACAAGATTGGTATTGGAAAACAATACAATTGTTCCACCTTATGTATTCAATAAACTAAAATGTATTGAATCAATTCAATTTGGACCAAAAACAACAATTATTGGCGATCATGCATTGCCTGCGAATAAGCTCCTTACATTTGGTCAAGGTGTAGAGAGTAACACATGCATTATACCAGATAGTGTAAAGATATTTGGTGAAGGATGCTTTAATGGTACAGGCATTTACAAACTAAACCTTGATGGTAGATCGCTTGAATCTTCAAATTTGGTTTTGGCAATTGCAAAACTAAAAGAACTTGCAAATGTGTTAGAGAGAACAACAGAATTATACGAAGCAAAAATGGAAGAGCGCATGCAATATGTGGCAGATTTACGAGCATTTAATAGTTCATGTGAAGTGTTTGCTAAAAGTAAAGAGGGTAGAAATCCTAGAGGTTTGTGGATAAATAATCCATCTAACTATGATAGATTTATTTTAAATTGTCGCACAAACAATATTGAACTTAAAGAATTGAAACAATGTCCATACATATTTGAATTTGAGGTATTTGGTTTAAGAAATGATAATGGCGACACAATAATACCTGAATGTGTTAAAAATAGCGCTTTTATTCATGATGTATTAGAAAACTGCAAAGTATTGTATACTGAAGATTGTAAATCATTTATTAACTCTTTGATTTCATATGCGGAACTTGATAATTATGAAAGTCAAAACATTTTACCATTGAAATTGGTATATAATGAGGCTAGTGAATTCATTGCGCATGCACTCACACACTATGCAATTGAATCTCGTGATTTGAAAGACAGATTCCTTTCAGACCCATTAGAACTTACACCTTCAGTGTATGGTTTAAAATGTGCTAGTTTAATTGCTATACATAATGCAGGCGATAAAGATAAGAAATACATGCTTGCAAAAGCAAGTGAAGGTTCGCTTTGGAACAGTGCAGAAGTTGTAAGAAGTTATGTGAAAGAAGTAGAGAGCAATGCGACTCGTAAATACAATTGTATATGGGGATTAAATTGCGACATTCCTGCTAAGGCATTTGAGGGTAGTCAAAAACTAAATAACTTCTATGTTGATAGATATGAAGGATACAATAGCAAAATGAGAATTGGCTCATCTGCATTTAAAGGTAGTAGCATTGCAAAATTTGATTGTGAAGATGCTAAAGTAGAATTTAATTTTGGCGATCAATCATTTGAAAATTGCAAAAACTTGCAAATGATTTCAATTGTTGGACCATATACATATGGAAGAAATGCTTTCCCAGAAGAAGAGGTAAAATTTGATGGTAGTATACAAGATTTAAATAGGGAAGCAGAAGAAGATTTTGTTAAATAATGTATTATAAAAATTATGTCTCACGTCTAGTGAGACATTTTTTTGTAAGTAAAAATTTGCTAAAAAATATAAATTATTTTATAAAATATCTTGACTTAATAACCTTATTATAATATAATAGCGTTAGCGTAAAATGGGGCCTTAGGTGCAAAGTTACTTTTAGAAACGCCAAAATCTAGGGATAATTTGCGTCTAGGAAGCGTCTGTACATTGATCACAGGCGACTAAGAAATCACATATTTTTTTTGATTTGCGCTATGAAACACACGGTCGCGTGTTTTAATAATAATGATATGTGAACTAATCTTAGGTAAATTAATTTTATAAAAAACGGAGGAAAATTAATGGCAACACAAAAAATCAGAGTTAAATTAACAGCGTATGATCACAATCTTATTGATCAAGCTAGCAAGCGTATTGTAGATACCGCTTTGAAGTTTGGTGCAAAGATTAGCGGTCCAATACCTCTACCAACAGATAAAGAGGTAGTTACAATTATTCGCGCTCCACACAAATACAAAGATAGCCGCGAACAATTTGAAACACGCACACACAAGAGACTAATTGATATTTATAGTCCATCAGCAAAAGCAGTAGATGCGCTTATGAAGTTAGATCTACCTGCTGGCGTTGACATCAACATTAAGCTTTAATAATTATTGTAGGAGGAAAAGTTAAAAATGAAAAAAGCATTATTAGGCAAAAAACTTGGTATGACTCAAATCTTTAATGATAACGGCTTAGTTGTTCCTGTTACAGTAGTTGAAGCAGGTCCATGCTACGTTACCCAAGTAAAGAGTGTAGCTACCGATGGTTATGATGCAGTGCAAGTTGGCTACGGCGAAGTTAGAGAAGCATTACTTAACAAGCCTGAACTTGGTCAATTTAAAAAAGCACAAGTATCACCAAAGAAATATCTTAAAGAATTTAAACTAGAAGGCGAATACAAACTTGGCGACGTTATCAAATGTGATGTATTCCAAGAAGGTGACCTTGTAGATGTAACTGGCAATACAAAAGGCCATGGATTTACAGGAACAATCAAACGTTGGAACTTCCAACGCCATCGTATGAGTCATGGTAACGGTCCTGTTCACCGTAAACCTGGTTCAATCGGTGCAAACACATTCCCAGCAAAAGTGTTCAAAGGTAAACACATGACTGGTAGATATGGTAACGAACAAGTAACCGTACAAAACCTAAAAGTAGTAAAAGTAGATGCAGAACGCAATGTTCTACTTATCAAAGGTGCTATTCCTGGTCCTAAGGGCTCAGTTGTAGCAATCAAAAGTGCTAGCAAAGCAACAAAATAATGAAGGAGAAATTAAATAACTATGGCAAATTTGAAAGTTTTGAATATGTTGGGCCAAGAGACAGGTAAATTGTCTGTAAGCGATAGCGTATTTAAGCAAGAATACAACGAAGCACTTATTCATCAAGTTGTTGTTGCTTATCTAGCAAATCAAAGACAAGGTACAAAGAGTGCCCTAACAAGATCAGAAGTTCGTGGTCATGCAAAGAAGCCTTGGAGACAAAAAGGTACAGGCAGAGCAAGACACGGCTCAACCAAAGCTCCACAATGGAGAGGCGGTGGTGTAGCATTTGCACCTAAGCCAAGAGATTTCAGCAAAAAAGTAAATAAGGAAGCAAAACATGTTGCATTCCGTAGTGCAATTAGCACAAAGCTTGCTGAAAAAGAACTTATCGTATTAGATAGTTTAACCTTGAAAGAAGGTAAAACAAAAGAGATTGCAGCAGTATGTGAAGCATTAAGCAGTTCTCGTACCACATTGTTTGTAACAAAAGGTAACAATGAACTTGTAATGCGTGCAGTTGCAAACTTACCACTTGTAGATGTAACTACTGCAAGTCAATTAAATGTTTACGACATTTTAGTTGCAGACAAATTAGTTGTTACAGTAGATGCACTTAAAGCAATAGAGGAGGCATACGCAGAATAATGGATAATTTTGATGTTATTGTAAAACCACTACTTAGTGAGAAAAGTTATGCTGATATTGCTAACAAAAGATACACATTTGTTGTAGACAAACGTGCAAATAAAACACAAATCAAGTACGCAGTAGAAGCAGCTTTTGGTGTTAAGGTAAAAAGCGTAAACACTGCTAACTATGATGGCAAATTTAAAAGACAAGGCAAGAGCGAAGGCTATAAATCTGACTATAAGAAAGCATATGTGCAACTTACAGCAGATAGCAAAGCAATTGAGTTCTTTGAGTCTTTGTCATAAGACGGAGGAATAAATAATGGCTATTAAGAGTTATAACCCAACAAGTGCAGCACGTAGATTCTACACAACTGCATCATACGAAGAAGTCACAAAGAAAGAGCCAGAGAAATCCTTACTAGCAAAGAAAGATAAACATGCTGGTAGAAATAACCAAGGTAGAATTACCGTTCGTCATCATGGTGGTGGCAACAGAGTAAAATATCGTATTATTGACTTCAAACGTAATAAAGATGGCGTACCTGCAAAAGTTGTAGGTATCGAATACGATCCAAATAGATCAGCATACATTGCATTACTTAACTATGCTGATGGTGAAAAACGTTACATACTTGCACCTAATGGTCTAAACCTAGGTGATACAGTTATGAGTGGTAGCGAAGCAGAAATCAAAGTAGGCAACTGCTTACCACTAAAAGATATGCCTGTGGGTTCTGTAATCCACGCTATCGAATTGCAACCAGGCAATGGTGCACAAATGGTGCGCTCTGCTGGTATGGAAGCAAGATTAATGGCTAAAGAAGGTAAATATGCAACAATCAAACTACCTTCTGGCGAAATGAGAATGGTTCTAAATACTTGCCGTGCAACTCTTGGTCAAGTAGGCAACTTGGAGCACGAAATTGTGTCTCTTGGTAAAGCTGGTAGAAAACGTCATATGGGCGTAAGACCAACAGTTCGTGGATCAGTTATGAACCCAGTAGATCACCCACATGGTGGTGGTGAAGGTAAAAACCCAGTTGGTCGTAAGTCACCTCTTACTCCATGGGGCAAACCTGCTTTGGGTAAGAAAACCCGCAACAATAAAAAACACAGTACAAAGCTTATTATTAAGCGCGTGAACTAGGAGAGTGTGATATGAGTAGAAGTTTAAAAAAGAAACCATATGTAGAAGAACGCCTATTCAACCGCATCGTTAAAATGAACGAGGAGGGCAAAAAACAAGTTGTTAAAACTTGGAGTAGAAGTTCTACAATTTATCCAGAGTTCGTTGGACACACTATTGCTGTTCACAATGGACAAAAACATATTCCAGTATATTGCACAATCGATATGATTGGACACAAGCTAGGTGAATTTGCACCTACAAGAACATTTAGAGGACATGGCGCAGGTAAATCTGCAAATTAATGTAAGGGAGAGATAAAAATGGCTAAAAGAATTAGAGAAAAAACAGCTGCCCTTAAGGCAAGCAAAGACACTCGCCCTTATGCTACTGCACGTTATGTTAGAATGGGTGCAACAAAAGCAAAGCGCGTGTTGGATATGATTAAAGGTCTTAGCTATGTAGAGGCTTGTGGTGTATTACTTACCACACCTGCAACATCTGCTATGCCTGTAAAGAAAGTGCTAGATTCTGCTGCAGCAAATGCTGAAAACAACAAAGGTCTTAATAAAGATGATCTATATGTTGCAGAAGCATATGCAAACCAAGGACCATCATTTAAACGTGTATCCTTCCGTGGCAGAGGCGGCGTAGATAAAATAATTAAAAGAACATGTCACATCACAATTGTGCTTGATGTGAAAACAAAATAATAAAGGAGAATAGTGATAATATGGGACAAAAGGTTAATCCAAACGGTTTACGTATTGGTGTTAATA
>JAGCSP010000033.1 GCA_017964105.1 Clostridia bacterium
ATTTGAACGTTAACAGCTGGACCCCAGCTATATGGAATATCGTGGTCCATACGATAAACATTTGCACGTGGATTATCCCATGAACGGAACACTGCCTTAATAGCTTCGAATAATTGTTCCTTTGGATCGGTAGGGAAATCTTTGCCCAATGCTTTTTTGTATTTTGCTTTGAATTGATTTGCTAATTCTTTTAGGTCATCAGCAGTTAATTCAACGTCAAAATGCACACCTTTTTTCTCTTTCATATTGTCAATGAGTACTTCAAAATCTTTTTTTGATACTTCCATAACAACATCAGAGAACATTTGAATAAATCTTCTGTAGCAATCCCATGCCCAACGAGGATTACCTGATTTTGCTGATAATACTTCAACAACCTCTTCATTTAAACCCAAGTTAAGAATGGTATCCATCATACCTGGCATTGATGCTCTAGCGCCAGAACGTACAGATACAAGTAATGGATTTTGTTTATCACCAAATTTTTTGCCAGTGATTTTTTCCAATTTAGTAATGTTTTCCATGATTTCAGCTTGAATATCTTTATTGATTTTTCTGCCGTCATCATAATACTTAGTACATGCTTCTGTACTAATAGTAAAACCTTGTGGAACAGGTAAACCAATGTTAGTCATTTCTGCCAAGTTGGCACCTTTACCACCAAGAAGTTCACGCATTGATGCATTGCCTTCTTTAAATAAATAAACGTATTTTTTTGCCATATTTTGCTCCCTTAAAAAAATATCTAATAGTATTATAATAAAAAAATGCTAAACTGACAAATGTTTAGCACTTAAATAAATTAAAAATATTCATATTTTTAAGCCTTTTTATGACCATGAATTCAATGCAGACAATTTGAGACCAACGACATTTTCAATATGTATTTTCATTACGTACATGCAATTATTTATAATATCTTCCTTAACATGTATTGTATCTAACTTTTCTATATCAGTTTGGTCAATAATTTTTAGATTTGTGTACCACACTTTTGGCACGTCTACGCTTCCAAATGATGCACATGATGGACATGTGAATGACTTGCCACCAATGCTATAACTAATTTTTCCAATTAGATTGCAACCACAATTCCCACATGTGTCCCAGCTAAATCCATAACCTATACAATTTGAATATTGCATCATAAATTTTAGCATAACAAGACGCTCATCAATATCGTCATATGTAAGTACTTTGAGTGCATTTAATAAATGTACCAAAAGATTTGATGCAAGCATATTTGGTTTTAACACAAAATCACACATTTGAAGCATTGAACAAGCAAGTGTGTATCTATCATAATCGGCAGTAAGCTCAAAAAATAAATTTTCTGCGCTTACACTTGTAATTGTATACCTGCCACCTTTCTCTGACATAGTCCATTCACCAAAACAAAAAGGTTGAGCTGCAAATTTTAATTTTGCCTTTGCACCTCTAACACCTTTTAGTACAGCAGTAATTTTGCCAACTTCTGCAGTAAATATTGTAACCAAAACATCTTTATCTTTGTAATCTTGACATTTTAGTAATATGCCATTAAAAATGTAATCCATCGCCATCTTCTAGCGATTTGTATAACATATAGTATTTAATTTCGCCTGTTTCTTGAAACAAGCGCCAACACAATTCTTTTACATCCAACATAAAATAACCTCTTACTTATATTATGCTCGATTTATAGAATATTATGCTTATTACAAATCGTTTTGTTCGTATCCTAAATCTTTTATATATTTATTGTTGTCACGCCAATCTTCTCGTACTTTTACAAATAGTTTTAGCATTACTTTGCCTTCTACTACTTTTTCTATATCCTCTCTTGCTGCCATGCCTATCTTTTTTAGCATGCCTCCATCTTTGCCAATAATAATTGATTTATGAGATTGTTTCTCACAAATGATATCTGCAGCAATAGTTGTCAAATTTTCACCTTCGGTGAATTCTACTATTTCTACTGCAATTCCATGAGGTACTTCATCTTGCAAATACCACAATGCCTTTTCGCGTACAATCTCTTTTACAATATATCTTACAGACTTATCTGTGTATACATCGCTATCAAAGTATTTTACGCCTGATGGTAAATACTTTTTGATAATATCAATAAGTACTTGAATATTATCGCCACGTTTTGCACTAAGCGGAACAATATCTACAATATTTTTTAAATCATTAAATTGTTCCAACTTTGGATACAAATCTTCAAAAGTTGATAAATCAATCTTATTTACAACAAGTATTACTTTTTGTTTGTCGTACGCCTTAATAATTTCAATATCTTTTGATGTAATTTTTCTACTACCATCAATAACAAGCAATATTACATCTACTCCACGTTTTGCACTATCAATACTTTTACTCATAAACTCATCTAATTTATTTTTGCTTGTGTGCATACCTGGGGTATCAATAAATACGATTTGGCTATCGTTATCGTTATATACGCCAATAATCTTATCTCTTGTTGTTTGTGGCTTTGGGCTCACAATAGCAACTTTTTCTTTAATAAGGGTATTAATAAGTGTGCTTTTGCCAACATTTGGCTCGCCAAGTATGGCTACAAATCCGCTTTTGAAACTCATTTTAATCCTCCTAAGATTTCTTCTTCTTTTGCTCTCATTTTTACTTTATCTTTTTCTTCTATATGATCATACCCAAGCAAATGAAGTAATCCATGTACTCCAAGGTAACAAAATTCTCTTTCAAGGCTATTACCATATTCTTTTGCCTGTTGTTTTACCTTTTTCACACAAATATAAATGTCGCCAAGCATAATATTGCCAGTGGCAGGATTTATATCATCTTTAAAAACTTTTTTGTTAAGAATATCACAAACAATCTTATTTTCACCTTCTCTATTCAACACAGGAAATGATAAAACATCAGTTACTTTGTCTACATTTCTAAATTCTGCATTCATGTGTTTAATTGTTTTTGAATTTACCAATGCTACATTTATTTCTAATTCATTGCAAGGAATTTGTAAAACTTCCACTGCTTTTAGATAGTATTTTTGCAACATATCATAATATTTATTCTTTCGTTTATTAAAATTAATTAGCATTATTAACCTCTACAACACTTTTTAGGTATGTGCTAACAACATAATTGTTACCCACTTTGTTTACTGTTGTGTTATTTTCTATTATTTCAAACCCTTCTGGTACACATTTACTAGCTTTATTATATGTTTCTTGTTTTAATATATCTTCGTAATCTGCAAACTCTCTATGAGTTGTTATAAATTGAACTTCGTAATAAATTGTGTAATTAATATTTAATGGAATAAATAATCCATTAAATAAATTCTCTTTTTTATATTCTATCTCAAATGAATCAAAACTGCAATGTTTATTTGTTGCAAATAACTTTTTTGTACCTAAATAGTACTCGCTATTTGTCAGTTTTTTACCCGTACGAACGCTCTCAACAATATTTTCTTCAAAGTTGGAACTTGCACAAAACCATGTATCACCAACCACTTTTCCTATTGCTTCACATTGTAATTTTGTACCATTATGGTCTAAGTAGTAAGGATTGATTAATACATCTCCCTTTTTCACAATATCACCTACTTTTACACTAGGTGTTCCACTAATTACATCAATAGATGTAATAAGCATATTGTATGGAGCAGTAATAGAACTATAAGTATTTGTTATTTGTGGTAATTTTTCTTTTACATTAATTGTAATTGTATTTCCAACAGATGTAACACTCACAAGTGATATGTCTTGAATATTTTCAATAATATATTTTTCTAGTTTATCTGTTTCAAATGTATTTATTTTGCCCTTCTTTATTCCATAACTTGCAATACATTCAATAATGCTATCTGTAGGTACACTATTATTGCCCATTACATTTATGTAAAATGTAAATTTGGAAAATATAATTGCACTAGCAATTACTATAAATACACCTACAACAACCCCTAATCTTTTGATTATATAATCAAAAACAGATTGAATACCATAGTTTTTTACTACACTTACATTATAACACTTTTCGTTCAATATGCCCAATAAGTTTGCATGCATTTTTTTATAAATAGTAAACTCCACACTAGTTGCACTAGTTCTACTAATGTCTTTTGCAATAATACCATTTGCATAAAGTAAATTTAATACTGTTGTAGGGCTGCAATTTGAAACATTAATTCTTATTTTATTTTTCACTATTTTCACCCTTGGACATATATATTTTTACAACATTACCTTTGATAATAATTTCACCTTTGTCTAACGACTTTATGTCCATATTTTTACCTTCAATATATATTTCATCGTTTTTCACTTTTAGCACCACCAACTCATCGGAATACGATAAAACTTTTAAGAAGCCCGAAATATAAAGTACGTTGTTTGACAACATAATCAATTTAAATTTGTCTGCAAAATCGCTTGTTTTACAACTAGATAATTCATATAGTTCATCTAAATAATTAAACATAAAAAATACTCCTAGAATATTATATTTTCTAGAAGTATTGAATATAACAAAAAAGCAGTTCGTATGTAACGAACCGCTTATTTATCATCTTTTCTCTTTAATGCATCTGCCACAATAATTGTTTTCATTTTTTGTGACATATTCCTAAATTCTTGTACAACAGAATTACCTTGTGTTTGTGATTTTTCGCCATCATTGTCCATCTTATTTAAGATATCATCCAAATCATCATCTTGCGAATTATCTTCTTCTATTGGTTGAATTCTATGCATTTGTTTTTTTGGTGCCAAACTCGATTTTGATTCCCTAATATCATCTTCACCAAACTCATGTGTTTTGGTGTTTTCTATTGCACGCTCACGCATATAGTTATGTGAAGTAACTTCTTTTAGAATCTCAGGAATATCTTCTTCGGCTGGTTTTTCTGGCTTTTCAGGTTCAACTTTTTCCTCTGGCTTAACGTCTGCTTTTGGCTCAGTTTTTGCCTTTTTTGCTGGCTTTACAACTGTTGCAAACACTAAGAAAAGTACTACCACACCAAATATTATTCCCACAAGTATCAATATGCTTGTTTTATCCATATTCTAATTACTCTGATTTTTTAGATTTCTTAGGACTATCAATTTCAATTTCTTTTGGACCATCTGGTTTGCCAAGTGCTTTGCGCATTGATGTGTCAGCTACTACATTTTGCATCTTGTAATAATCCATTACACCAATATTACCTTTTGACATGGCATCACTAATTGCCTTTGGCACTTCTGCCTCAGCATCAAGAAGTTGAGCACGTTTTTCTTGTGTTTTTGCACGCATTTC
Organism: Clostridia bacterium; assembly: GCA_017964105.1. Taxonomy (GTDB): domain Bacteria; phylum Bacillota; class Clostridia; order Christensenellales; family UBA1242; genus UBA11490. The sequence continues at coordinate 5,272 of JAGCSP010000033.1, forward strand.
ATGCTCTGCTGCAATAGCCATTGCTCTGCGCTCTTCTGCACGTGCATTAGCAATTTGCATATCTGCTTCTGCTCTTTATG
>JAGCSP010000034.1 GCA_017964105.1 Clostridia bacterium
AACATACTTAGTCCTATTCTATGGTCTGTTATTCTTCCTTGAGGGAAGTTATACGTTCTAATTTTTTCGCTTCTATCACCACTTCCAACCTGACTTCTTCTCGTTTCAGCAAGCTCTGAATTTTGCTTTTCAAGCTCCGCTTCATATAGTTTAGAACGAAGCATTTTCATTGCAGATTCTCTATTTTGTATTTGAGAACGCTCTGTTTGGCACTCTACAACTACTCCTGTAGGTATATGAGTAATTCTTATAGCAGATTCAGTCTTGTTTATATGTTGTCCACCTGCTCCACTAGAACGGAAAGTATCAACTTTCAAATCAGCAGGGTTAATTTCAATTTCAACATCATCAACCTCAGGCAAAACAGCTACTGTAGCAGTAGATGTATGAATTCTACCACTTGCTTCTGTTTCTGGCACGCGTTGAACTCTGTGTACTCCACTTTCATATTTTAACTTACTATAAGCATTTTTACCAACTATTCTTAGGCTACATTCCTTTACGCCACCTAGTTCTGTGTCATTCATATCTAGTACTTCCACTTTCCAGCCATTTTTTGCTGCATACATACTGTACATTCTAAACAACACACCACCAAATAAGCTTGCCTCTTCGCCACCTGCACCACCACGAATTTCCATGATGACGTTTTTCTCATCATTTTCATCTTTTGGCAATAGCATAATTTTAATTTCTTCTTCTAATGCTTCTAACTTTGCTTTTGAATCTTCTAGGTCTTGCTCAATTAGTTCTAACATTTCACCACTTTCTGTTTCACGCAATTCCAAGCATTCTTTGATATTTTTTTCAACTGCCTGATATTCATCAAACTTTTCTACAATTGGTTGAAGATTAGAATATTCTTTGGTAAGCTCTTTATATTTTTTTTGATCATTGATAACTTCTGGCTTAATAATTTGCTCACTAACTGCCAAATATCTATCTTTTACACTTTGTAACTTATCTACTAACATTATATTTCCGCCCTTATTATGCGATTAATTCCATTTAAGTCCTTAATTATTGTAATATTTTTGAAGTGTTTTTCCAAGAGTTTTTGAATACTTTCTTCTTGATGTAAACCAATTTCTAAATAAATTACACCAAAATTATTTAAATATTCGTGTGCCTTATCTGCAATTATCCTATAAAAATCTAAGCCATCTACGCCACCATCAAGCGCTATGATCGGATCATTAAGCAAAACATCTTCACTCAAAGTTTTACATTCACTAGATGGTATGTAAGGTGGATTGCTCACAATAATATCAAACTTATTTGTAATTTTGCTAAACATATTGCTCTTGACAACATTTACTTGCAAGTTATTAAGCTTTGCATTTGATTTTATACTCTTAATTGCTTTACCGGACACGTCTGCAAGTGTTACATCAAACCCAGCTTTTGCAAGTGCAAGACCAATTGCGCCAGACCCAGCACACAAATCTAACACCTTGCCCTTATTTTCCTTTATCACAAGTGATGTCATATTTTCTGTTTCTGGCCTTGGAGTAAGTGTAAACTTGCTTTCTTTAATTGTCACGCCACAAAACGTGCTTTTACCTATAATTCTTTGCAATGACATGCCATGAATACGCTTATTTACAGCCTTTTTTATGGTTTTTTGTTGTGCACAAGAAAAACTACCAAGGGTTACTAAATCTGCCCTAGATACGCCCAAAATTTCATCTAACAAAAAATAAATTTCATTAGAATTATCTATTCCTGCACTTTTTAATTGCGCCTGCATTTGCTTTACAAATTGTTTTGCATCCATAAATAATAAAAAATAGGCATAAATACATGCCTATCCCTTTTGTTTATTAGTTTAAACCATGACGTTTTTTGAACTTCTCAACTCTACCCTCTGTATCTACAAGTTTTTGTTTACCTGTATATAGTGGGTGACATTTGTTGCATACGTCTACTTTAATGGTATCACCTTTAATTGTTGATTTTGTTGTAAATTTATTACCACATACACAAACAACTTCAACTTCGTGATAGTCTGGATGTATTCCTTGTTTCATCGTCTTCACCTCATCATACTAAATGCTTTTATAATATAACACGAAATTGAAGTATAGTCAACATAAAACGCACAAATTACCCGCAAGAATATTTATTTTTAAAATATTCATAAATATCACCTGCACCTAGAACTAATATTAAGTCAAAATTATCGCTATTTTCCACATAATTTAGCATATCGCTTGCACTATCAAAATAGCGTTTGTTTTCAATATAAATCTTATCATAGAGTGTGCGCGCAGAGCCCTCATTCATATACTGTTCTCGTGCTTCATAAGTTTTATACACTACTATATCCTCCACACCATCAAAGCAACGAACAAATTCTGTCATTAATTCTCTTGTGCGTGTATATGTGTGTGGTTGAAAAACACACATAATTCTTTTGTATATCATTTTGCAACTTTTGATAGTACTTTCAATTTCTTTTGGATGATGGGCATAATCAGCTATTATTGGTATATTAAATTTTGTGCGTCCAATTAATTCAAATCTGCGTTTTACACCCTTATAGCTACATATTGCATCAGTTATTAACGTTACATCAATTCCAAGCATATATGCCACAGCAAATGCACATGCACTATCTTTTACAAGATGCACACCTGGATAATTTAGTGATATTTTTGCTAATTCTTCATTATTGCATTTAATTATGTAGCTATATTTTCCACTCGCATTGCGCTTTATGTTACATACAAAAAATGTATCACTCTTTTTGGTGCCCACAAATATCAAATTACTATTTACCACTTCTTTAAGCCATCTATTATTCCAAACTACAACATTTTTACTGCTGTTTGCAAATGAAATAAAAGCATTTTTCACATTCTCAAATGTTTTATAGTAATCTAGGTGGTCTGCTTCAATATTTGTAATTACTGCAAAATCACTATGTAAATATTTAAAACTATTTCGATATTCACATGCTTCCGTAACAAAATATTCACGGCCACCAATATGCGCGTTGCCAAACCTTACACTTTCACCACCAAGATGAATGGTGGGATTTAATTTGGCACCAATTAGTATATCGCCAAGCAAACTTGTGGTAGTTGTTTTGCCATGAGTTCCAGCAATAGATATGATTGTGTTATAATTTTTACTAATTAAACCCAGATATTCTGAACGTTCCATTTGAGGAATTCCAAGCTGTTTTGCATATGTTAGTTCCACATTATTTTCGCTAATCGCACCAGTAAAAATAACCAAATCAATGTCTGGTGTGATATTTGATATATTATGGCCAATATATACTTTTGCACCCTCTTTTACTAACGCATCAGTAACATGCGATTGCGTCATATCACTACCACTGACAATAACTCCTTGCCTAATTGCAAAGTATGCTAACGCACTCATACTAATGCCGCCAATACCTATGAAATGATATTTTAGCGTTTTACAATCATCTTTTTTCACAAAAATATATATGAAATATATATCAAAAAAGTTGTAAAAAATAAAATTTGTATGCTAAAATTAAAATAGCTAAATAAAAGGAAGGTAAACTAATATGAAATTTACAGACGTTAGCGTTCGCTTAATGCAAAGAGATGACAGCAAACTAAAAGCAGTTGCATCAGTAACAATTGATGATTGCTTTGTTGTTCATGACATTAAAGTTTTGGAAGGCACACAAGGTTACTTCGTAACAATGCCATCACGCAAAACACCTGATGGACAATACAAAGATGTTGCTCATCCAATCAATACTCCTACAAGAGAAGAGTTAAACAAACTCGTGTTGGAAGCATTTGAAAAAGCAAAAGCAGAACAACCAGCTGCTGAATAATTTGTATAGTTTTTTATAAATTATCTAAATTTGTTTTACTAATTTAATATAACTAATCAAGATTTAAGCAAATAAAGTGAGCCCAAAGATTTTTCTTGGGCTTTTTCTTATTTATCTAATATTCGATGCAAAAAAATATATCGCAATTGCTTGCGATATATTTTTGTTTTAATTATTCAGAAATGAGTGATAACACTACTTCTGGTACAGGTAAACCATTGCGTACCAAGTCAACTGAACTACCATTTAACTTCCAATATGTCTTTGTAATTCCACTTGGTAACAACCAACTAGATGATGCAAAGCCATTGTCAGTAAATGCTTTTGCTCTTGCTTCTAAGTCACTTTGTGTTGAACCTGTGCTATTAAATGTAGCAATACCCTTTTGGTCTTTCACATCACCTTTTACCACACTATACATACAACCTTGTACATAACCTGCACCTGTTGCATCTGGTTTGTCAGATGGTTTTAAGTGTGTTTCAGATGTTGAGTAGCATAATTTGCCAGATTCAAATGAAATTGTTACATATGATCTTGCAACTACGCCTGCTACTTGTTGTAAACTGCTGCTTGCTGATGGATTTCTCATAAGTGTTACAGCAAAACCAAAGTTGCGTGAGCCTGTGAATTTCACATTAGCACCACAATCACTAATTACACCAGCAATGATTTCGCCTGCAAAGCCACCATTGTCTGTACCACCAAGGGTTACATTTTCAACATAGCTTGCAACTACACTTGCATGTAATTGTTGATTTGCTTCAAATTCTGCCTTGTCATTTACTTTTACAGCAATACCGTCTATATTCATGTAACCAACAAGACCGCCAGTTACAAATGTTCTTACCATATTGCCTTTAATTGAAATGCTGCAATCTTTTACTACACAGCCATAAATGCTGTATTGTGCTTCATACTCTTCTTCTGTAGCGTAAGGTTTGATGCTGCTATAAGACTCTCTTAATACACCAGCTATACCACCAGCATATGTTCCGTTACTATCAGAAATTGATAATCCTGGAATTGTGATATCCATGCTTACATAGCATTTGTGAATCTTACCACTTTCGTTTGATCCAACTACGCCACCAGCAACCATGTAATTTACACTATCAATATTTGAATCGTGATTTGTTACATCAATGCCATAGCCTGCTTCTGTATCTACTACTGAACTTGTGATAAGTCCTGTATTTACACCAGCAACGCCACCAGCATACACTGTGCGTTTTGTATTACCAAGTACTTCACCAATTATTACACTTACTTTGCCAGTAATATTTGTTGTTACAATACTGCCACCATTATATGCTGCAACGCCTGCCACAAACACATTCTTAATGCTTGAGCATGCTTCAATTGTTGAACTTTCTGCACCATTTACTGTGCAATCTTTAATTAAACCATAGTTGTATCCTGCAATACCTGCTACAGCAATTCTGCCTTGAAGATTTGCATCTACTACTTCTATGTTTTCAATAATAGCTGTTTTGATTTGAGATGTACCATTGTATGCTGCTACTACACCAACAATGTTGTGGTCAGTTTCAGATGCAACTGATACATTTTCTAGTGTTGCAGTAAAGTTTGCAAATTTTAAATCAGATACTTTTGCATTGCTGCCAAGTGTATCAATAAATCCTGCATTCTTAGCTGTTGCAACAACTGTCAAATTGCTAATGGTTGGGCTTGTGCCAGCACCTAACTCACCTTTTACTTGATGGATGAATGGTTTTTCTGGACTTCCAAGTGGTGTCCATACTCTGCCTGCCATGTCAATATCATTTTTGATTACAAATAAGATTACTTCACCAGCAGCTGCATTGTCTACTTCGTCATGCATTGCTAACAATTGATCTGCATTTGTAATTTCTGTAATTTTATCAACATTGTTAATGCCATCGCTAGATGTTGAGTCAGAATATGTTAAATATGGATAACCATTATTTACTGTACTTAACATACCCCAAACATTATTAAAGTCCCAAGTTACGTCTTCATCATACACTCTCTTGTATGTACCATCTTGGTATTTCCATTCGTAGTTATATGATTTGTATGTTGTTTGTGTTTTTAATTCTTCTGAAGACTTTGATACTGCTGTGTATACATCATCTACTGGAAGATATTTTTCAAAATTGTTTGTAATTTCAATTGTGTCTGTTTCTTCTTTCATGGTGCTTAAGTAATAGTTACCAGCAATTGTGTTGACTCTTACTGCACCTTCGGTGATTTCACTTGTGAATTTACCAGTGTAATTTGTATGAACAATACCAGCAATATATAATGTACCAGTACCTTTCATATCA
>JAGCSP010000035.1 GCA_017964105.1 Clostridia bacterium
CCTGCATGAGGAGGTGCACCATATGTGAATGCAGTGTACAATGCACCAAACTTCTCTTTTACTGTGTCGGCATTATATCCTGCAAGTTCAAATGCTTTTATCATTAAATCTTGGTCATGGTTACGCACTGCGCCAGACAAAGATTCATAACCATTAATTACAAGGTCAAATTGATATGCAAGCACATCAAATGGATTTTTGGTTGTAAGTGCTTCCATGCCGCCTTGTGGCATACTAAATGGGTTATGTGCAAAATCTACTGCGCCTGTTTCTTCGTTCTTCTCAAAGAATGGAAAATCTACTATCCAACAGAATGCAACTTTGTTTTTGTCAATTAGATTTAGTCTTTCGCCTAATTCATTACGTAGCACATTGGCAAGTTTTGGTGCCATAGTCTCACTATCTGCCACTATAAACAAACTTTCGCCACCTTTTAGACTAAATTCTTTTACTAAATACTTTTTATCATCATCGCTAAGGAATTTAACAATGGAGCCATTAAATTCGCCATCGTTATATTTTAACCATGCAAGGCCTTTACCTTCGTAACTTACAATAAAGTCACCTAGGCTATCGTACCATTTGCGTGATTGTTCGCCAGCAGATGCTGCAATACATTTTACTGTTTTGCCTTTGAACGCATTAAAACTACTATTAGCAAATAATTCACTTAGGTCATGCACAATAAGTGGGTTACGTAGGTCCGGCTTATCTGAACAATATTTTGCCATTGCCTCTTTGTATGGCAAGCGCACGAATGGGGCGCTATCAATTTCTTTTGTTGTAAATTCTTTAAATAGACTTGTAGCAAACTCTTCGCACACTGCAAATACATCTTCTTGTGTGGCAAAACTCATTTCCATATCAATTTGGTAGAATTCGCCAGGTGTACGGTCGGCACGTGCTGCTTCGTTTCTAAAGCATGGCGCCACTTGGAAATACTTATCGTAGCCAGACACCATAAGCAATTGTTTGAATTGTTGTGGTGCTTGTGGTAAAGCATAAAATTCGCCAGGTGCATTGATAGTAGGCACAATGTAGTCGCGTGCGCCTTCTGGGGATGAAGATGTAAGAATTGGTGTTTGAACTTCCACAAATCCCATATCTGTCATTTTGTTGCGCACAAATTGTAACATTTTTGCACGTTTTACTACCATTTCATGTGTATCTGGGTTACGTAAATCTAAGTAACGATATTTTAGACGTAACTCTTCTTTTGTGTTTGGAGCATCACTGATTTCAAATGGAAGTACACTTTGGCATTTGCCAAGTATTTGCAATTTTGAAATTTCTACTTCAATATCGCCAGTAGGCATTTTAGGATTTTTGCTTTCGCGCTCTAGCACAACACCACTAACGGTAACTGTGCACTCCTTTACAACACCTTTTAATAACTCCTCATTGCGAACAAGCAATTGAGTGATACCAAAATGATCACGAAGTGTAACAAAGTTTAATCCACCAAGTTTTCTAACACTGTTTACCCAGCCAGCAAGACGAACTTCTTTGCCCTTGTCGCCAATGCGCAACTCGCCACAATTGTGAGTTTTGTAAATATTTTCTCTTGTCATCATTATTCTCCTATGTTGGTAAAAATAAAAGGCACTCTATAATTTCGAGTACCCTGATAAAACAATCTCAAAAACTACCCGACTGCATGCGTGTATAAAATTAGATATTATTATTGTCGTCGTTTAAGATGATTTTCATATATATTACCTATATAACACAATTATTATATAACTATAACATTAGTATGTCAAACACTAATTGCAAACTTTGCCTTCAATATCCACCGCACATTTTGTGGATACAAAACGCATTGCAAAGTGAGCCAATTTCATATTTGCACCCACAATGTACATAGGTTTTGTGTGCTTTCTGTTCACTATCTTGCATAGTGCCTTGGCTACCTTAATAGATGGCATACGCTTTGCCTCTGCTTTGGCGTTGTCAAAACGTTGTTGTGCTTTTGCAGGGCGGTCGCCATAACGCTCATTAGTGTCAGCCACCACTTGCTTGTTTTTGGTAAAATTAGTGCGAATATTTGCAGGGTTTACTACCACTACATCAATGCCTGCACCTTTTAATTCGTTGCGCAAACTATATGACATAGCCACCACTGCACTTTTACTAGATGCATACATACTGCGATATGGCATAGGCAAAAATGCCATAGAACTACCAATATTGATAATACGCGCTCCTTTTTGCATATATGGTAAAGCGTTTTGAATACAACGCACCACGCCAAACACATTTACATTATATTGACTAATAACTTGCTCCATTGGAATTAGTTCCAATACGCCATTTAGTCCATAGCCAGCATTATTGATAAGTACATCTATTTTGCCATATTTTTTACCAATCTCAATAAATGCATTTTTTACTTGTTCATCACTAGTAACATCCACTTGATAATCAGAGCCATTACTTGATCTATCTAATACAATTACAGTGTGACCTTGCTCACGAAGCAACTTGGTTGTATCAAGTCCAATACCGCTAGACCCACCTGTGATAACTACAATTTTATTCATCATTTTCTCCCGTAACTTATGTGGCAATACTATTGCTTTGCATAAGTATTTATAGTGTAATATAAATATCAAACTTATGCAAATATTTTATGCATAATATACACTTCAAAATATACACAAAAAATTTACTTTATGCATAATATAAAATGTATATTCTTTACCATAAAAACCAAAGAATATGCACACTTTAGTTCTCAGTGTGCTTACGGCACTCTGTATAAATAAATGACGGGTATTTATATTTATACCCGCCATTTGTGTTTTTACACATGAGTTATCCACATTTGCACAATTGTATTTTAATAAATTTTCATGCATATTTATGAATTTTTGTATTTTTTTGCAATTTTTTGCATAAATAACCCGGTTATAAACCATAGTTATCCACTTATCCACAATTATACACCCATTTATCCACAAACATTTTGATAAAATTTTTGTGTTTTGTTAAAAATTATTGTCAAAAAGTGTTGACAATGCCACTTGTCCACAATGTTGTCCACAACACATTTATTATTTATGGGCAAACACTAGTTGGAACAGTGCAAATATCATTATTCATATTATGCGTAGAAGATGAAATTATGCTTACATCATTTATAGGGTTTATGCCATCACTTGGTTTTTCCACACCTTCTATCACCATGCCATTTTGTGGTTGGTATATTTCGTGGCGAATTTCTTCTTCTTGCACCAATTTGCCGTTTTCGTAAGTTTGTAAATATGCCACTGCTTCATATCCATCACGTGGATAGCTAATTCTATAATACTCACCTTCAAATAATACTTTATCTGTGTATTCTTTCTTCACATCCTTTTGCACCACATCACCATTTGATGCAAGTTTTTTGACTACTTCAGCACGAGTTTTATATTGCACAGGCAATGTATGAGAATAAATTTCACAATGCACACTACTCTCATCATGCCAAGTGTGAATATATATTGGGTAGTCGGTAGTATTAGTCCACTTTAAATCACTTATATATTCGCTAACCATTGCATCTAGGGCAAGTGGCACATATTTTACAGGAAGTGTGTGTTTGTGCACCTCGTCAATTTTTTGGCCTGCTAACAATAGTGCATTATATAGTGTGGTGCTTGCTTGACATATTCCACCACCAACACCATCTACAAATTTGCTATTGTATATTATTGTGGCAACTTTGTATCCGTTTTCTTCGCTGTGAGGGCCAGTGATTTTATTAAAACTAATTGTGTCACCTGGATTTACCACCATTCCATCAAATTTAGATAATGCCAAATTTACATTTGATTTTCTGTTGCCCGTACTATCTGCCACATTTGTGCTAAACATACTAATGCAATGCGTGAGTGTTTTATTATATTCTTTTGTAACACTTGCCTTTTCTTCTATCATAGGCAATTCAAGTGTAATTTTATTACTTTTTAAAAAATTATCATTTAAATTTTGGTATAATGCTAATTTATCTACCCTAAGACCAGACTTTTCATCTGTTATTTCAAATTTATCTTTTCTATCTGGATAAAATGTAATCTCACTATCTTGTGGCTCAACCTCAACTTCTTTAATAATCTCGTCTATTTTTTTATCAAGGCCAACAAACACATAGTTTATTGCCACATTTACACTTTTACCCTCTTTTTGCAAATTTGTGATAAGATTTTTTTGCTTTTCATAGCTATCTGTAAGTTGTTCACGCTCTTGCGCTGCCGCCAAGATAGAATGAATATCTGTGTTCACCTCAAAATCTTGCTTCGTAATATCCCACGATTTGCCATCATGCACAAGAGTTAATTTGAAATTGTCTGCCTTTTTTGTAAATTCGTCTTTTAATTTTGCTTCTGCTACGTTTTCATCTAGGCCCGCAATGTTCACACCATTTACCACAGTACCTTCTACCACCTTGCCATCAGATAGTGATGACTTTAAAAAGAAAAATTGCACCACTACAATTGCCACCATAATCACACTGATGCCAAGTAGTAGCCAAATGAATTTGTTCAATTTACTTTTTTTGCTTTTCATAAATAAAAACCTCACACTAATTTCATAAGTTAGTATGAGGCATTTTATATATTTTATTTATTATTATTAATACTTACCTGCATTTGTTTTGCTGAATGCAACAAATTTTCTTTTTCATTTTTTAATTTGCCCGCCATGCACATATGCAATAGTTTTGTTTTTATTTCGCTTAAATTTTTTGCATCTACTACTGATAGCAATTCTTCATTTGAAACGTTTAATTTATCTTCACTTAGTGGAATGCCAGACATTTCAATTTGTGAAATGTGATTTTCAATCAAATCTGTTGGCACAAATACACTGAGTGCCATTTTACATTTGTCATCCAACTTTTTGTAGTCGGTAAGTTCTTTTATTGTGTAAGTTTTTTTGAATTTAAATGCTTGCAATAAATTATATGTGTCAATGATGCTATTTACTTGTGCACTACTTTCCCTTAGCCCACTTTGACCAAAAATGCTTTGCACGTCAAAATGAATTTGTGATGGGTGAATATATTTAAATTTGTATTTGTTCATAAGTAGCAACATACAAAAACATAAGTATCTAATATTTAGTTTTGTTTTAAATACCACTTTGGCAAGTTTATTTGTTTTAAATTTTAATTTGTCACTTTTAAACAAATATTTATTTATATTTAGTTTATTGAAGTATTTAAGACAAGTATTTGTATTGCCATACCTAAAATCACTATAAAGAATTAACTTTAATTCTTTCAATTTTCTTTCTGGGGAAATTTCATTTAAATTTCTAACGTGATTTTTAGCACCAAGCAATGTGTATTTGTCTATCTTAAAATTCAATTCAGCAGCAAAACGTACCAAACGCAAAATACGCAACCCATCTACACTAAACACATGCTCTGGGGTTTCCACGGTACGAATTACCCTGTTTTTAATGTCCACTGCACCACTGTAAATATCTATGTATTCCTGCTTTACAATATCGTAATATATGGCACCAATAGTAAAATCTCTACGTTTGGCATCAACTTTGATATCGTCAACAAATGTAACATTGTCTGGTGTGTGACCATGCGAATATGATTCATCTCTAAAAGTGGAATATTCATATTGTTCATCATCACTTACAGTGATTAAACACGTGCCAAGTTTTTCATTTACCACTTGGTACTTGTACCCACATTTCTTTGCAACAGTTTCCACATCTTTTGGTGACAATTTGCTACAAATATCAATATCAGTTATTGGCAAATTCATTAGTGAATTTCTCACAGCTCCGCCCACCATATAAAGGGTTGCACCGATTTTCTTAAATTGTTTGGCAAGCGCCATCAAGCTTTCACTTATTTCCATGTCACTATTATATCACAACTATGTGTTAATAAAAAAATCATTAGCGGTATTTACCCACTAATGATTTATATTCTAATTAAAATGTAACTAAATTAATTACATATACACTTACAGTTTTCTTGTCAATGCGCACTTTGTCGCTAATTTCAACACCAGGAATGCAATATACTTCGTTGCCAACTGCAAGCACTGGCAATATATCTCTTAGACGTGCAGGAACTTTCTTTTCGATTAAATACTCATTGAGTGATTTTGTTCCGCCACCAAATTTTTAAAACACATCACCATCTTTACGACATCTAAATACAGCACCTTTTGGTAATTTTGCATGGTCAAGCATACATTTGTAGTCGCCTACTTTAAATTTACGTAGCAAGTCTACTTCAATTACACCAAGACCAGGAATATCAATTTTACCTCTTTCCATTTTCCATGTTTTCTTATGTGCTTTCACATTTCGGTTTGTAAGTGTAATAAAGTTATATTCTTTTATTACGCTTAGGCCATTTGTCAAACTGATTCTGCTACCATTTTTGCTTTCGATATCCATTTTTTTTATAATACTCAAATTTTTATTTTCCACATCTTTTGCA
>JAGCSP010000036.1 GCA_017964105.1 Clostridia bacterium
CTTGGAACAAGAAAACGAAGAAGATATTGCCAAAATGTCCGGTCTTACTCCAAGCGAAACCACATACCTTAAAACAAGTGTATGGGGAATATGGAAAAACAGAGTGCCATGGCTACTTCTACTTATGATTAGCGCAACATTCACAGGTCTTATCATCAATAGTTATGAATCAAAACTAAATGCAATTAGTCCTGTACTATTTGCTTGTGTTCCAATGCTTATGGACACCGGTGGTAATTCTGGTAGCCAAGCATCCGTTACTGTTATTCGTTCGCTTGCACTAGGAGAACTTGAAACGCGCGATGTGCTAAGAGTATTATGGAAAGAATTACGCGTGGCAATTTTACTAGGTCTTACACTTGCAGTAGCATGTTTTGGCAAATTAATGCTTATCGATAATTTGATATTTGGATTTAGCGATTACACACCTATTAGATGTATGATTGTAGCAATGGCAATGTTTGCAACAATATTTATTGCAAAACTTGTAGGATGTACCCTACCACTACTTGCCAAGAAATTCAAACTTGATCCTGCAGTTGTGGCAAGTCCATTTATTACAACTATAGTAGATGCATTATCATTAATCATATTCTGCCTACTCTCCATTGCAATTCTAGGATAGCAAAAACACCCAATGAGTTTTGGGTGTTTTTTTATTTATTCTTTTTAATATATTCTATTACTTTTGGTTAAAAACCATGATGCATATTTTTTAGGATTTTTCACTAAATCTAATGCTAATTTATCAATTTCCAGCCATTTTAGTTCACTTACTTCATCTTCATTAATTTTATATTCGCCATCATACTTGCCCACAATCACATGGTCGTATTCATACTCATATAAGTTTTCATTAAATTTGGTAAGATAAGTAAAACTAAATAATTCATGTAAATCAATTGCCTTTACTTTGATACCAACCTCAAATTTTAATCTTGTGGCCGCATCACCAAGTATGTCATCAGTTCTTGGATGCGAACAACACGTGTTGGCAATTAGCCCACCAGAATGGTATTTACCTTGCGCACGCTTTTGCACTAGCATTTTGTTACCATTATACAAAAATACACTAAATGCCCTGTGAAGAATTGGCTTTGCGTGTGCGCTAGCTTTATCAAGTGTGCCAATTTTGTTATCAAATATATCTACTAATATTAATTCATCCATCAATCAATTCCGCCTTATTAAGATATTAAACAAAAAACTTGTTATATTTATTTGTAATAAATATATTTTGTTGCTATAATTTGTGGTATGAATACAAATGATAAAATTACAAACATATTAAAAGATTTTTTACTTGCAGTAGCAGCAGGCATGGCAATTGCACTTGGCGGTATCGCATTCCTTAGTGCACCAAATAAAGCTGTTGGCAGCATTTATTTTGCCATTGGCTTATTTACAGTGTGCTATTTTAAACTAAACTTATACACAGGCAAAGTGTGTTATGTGTTTGACAACAAGCCAAGTTACATTGGTAAACTTGCTACAATACTTGCAGGAAACTTTGTGGGAGCAACACTTATTGGTGCAATTGCTAGTTTTACAAGACTTAGCTCAACCCTTGGCGACACGGTAACTGCAGTAGCAAATACAAAACTTGGCGACAATTTGCTATCAATATTTATTCTTGCAATACTATGTGATATTTGCATATTTATAGCTGTAGATGGGTATGCCAAAGCAGAACATGGTGTAATAAAAATTACAGCACTACTATTTGGTGTGGCAGTATTTGTACTTTGCGGATTTGAGCACTGCGTTGCAAACATGTTTTACTTCACATTTGCAAACGTATGGAGTTGGAAAGCACTTTTGTATATGCTAGTGATGATTGCAGGCAACTCAGTTGGTGGTGTAATACTTCCACTAATACTAAAAGCAACCAAAAAAGAATAAACAAAAAATATCAGGCATTGCCTGATATTTTTTTACTCGTAATATTTTTCCAAATACTCGTCATATTCAATTGCTTTATTAAATGTAACTGTATCTTCAATCCTAATAATTACATTTGCTACAGTTTGCATCAACTCTTGGTCATGAGAGGTAAACAATATGTTACCCTTGTAATTTATCATGCCTTTGTTTAGAGCAGTAATACTCTCTAAATCCAAGTGGTTTGTTGGCTCATCAAAAATAAGTAAATTGCCGCTGGTAAGCATCATTTTTGCAAGCATACATCTTGCTTTTTCGCCACCAGATAGCACTTTTGCTTGCTTTAATCCCTCTTCGCCACTAAATAGCATTCTTCCTAGCCAACCACGAAGAAAAGTTTGATCTTTTTCTTCGCTATATTCACCAAGCCAATCTACAAGCGATTCATTATGTCCATCAAAATAATTGTTGTAGTTTTGTGGCATATAACTATATGTTATTGTTTTACCCCACTTCACAGTGCCTGTGTAATCATTATCTTCGCCAGCAAGAATTTTAAATAATGCAGAAATCTTATTTTCTTTGATACTTACAAAGCCAATTTTATCGCCCTTGTTCACTCTAAAGCTAACATTTTCAAAATATCATTTTTTGGTTAAGTTTTCTACTATTAGTATGTCATTGCCCGCTTCACGTTCTACCTTAAAATCAATATAAGGATACTTTCTACTGCTTGGCTTAATATCATTAAGAGTTAGTTTCTCTAACTCTTTTTTCCTGCTTGTTGCTTGCCTTGATTTGCTTGCATTTGCACTAAACCTTGCAATAAATTCTTGCAATTCTTTGGCGCGTTGTTCCATTTTCTTATTTTGTTCTTTTGCTTGTTTTAGCATAAGTTGACTAGATTCATACCAGAAGTCATAGTTACCTGTGAACATATTAATTTGGCCATAGTCAACATCGCAAATATGCGTGCACACTTTATTTAAAAAGTGACGATTGTGACTAACAATAATAAGGATATTTTCAAAATCAAGCAAAAATTCTTCTAGTGCACGTGTAGTAATGGCATCCAAGTTGTTTGTTGGCTCATCTAACACCAAAATATCTGGATTGCCAAATAAGCTTTGGGCAAGAAGCACTTTCACTTTTACTTTAGTCTCAATATCGCTCATAAGCATATGATGATATTTTTCGTCTACACCAAATTTATTTAGCAAATTTTCTGCGTCGCTTTCTGCATCCCAGCCATTTAGCTCAGCAAATTCAGCTTCTAGTTCAGCTGCTTTCATACCGTCTGCTTCATTAAAATCTGGCTTTGCATACAACGCATCTTTTTCTTCCATAATTTTTACTAGTCGCTCGTGTCCATGAATCACTGTATCTACAGCTGTAAGATTGTTGTATGCTTCTTGGTCTTGTTTTAGCACACTCATACGCTCGTTTGGACTGATGATAACTTCACCCTTATTTGGTGTTATCTCACCTGTAAGTATTTTTAAAAAAGTACTTTTGCCAGCACCATTTGCACCAATTATGCCATAACAATTACCCTTGGTGAATTTTAAATTAACATCTTCAAATAATTTGCGGCCGCCAAAACGCAATGCGACATTTTCTACTAATATCATAAGTTCTCCTTAATTTCACTCCATTAAATAATACCAAATAGCACAATTATTAGCAAATAAAAACAACCCCGAGGGGTTGTTTAATTACAAATTACATTTCAGATACATTGTCGCCATACAATCTTTCTAATACTTCTTGTGCAAAATCTTCATCGAATTCTTTTATTTTTTGTCTGCCTACACCTGTATTGTAAAAAGATTTATATAGTTTATCTGCAGTTAGCACACCATCTTCACATTCCATGTTGATAGATTGCTTTGTATCCTTTAATTCAAGAGCAACATACAATTTGCCTTCTTCTCTATCCAAAAAGGATTGTATCACTTTTGTGTCATCTGGTAGTTCTTCACCTGATTCTTTGCATGCATTCCACACAGCCAATAAGTATGACAAAGTATTTTTTGTATGCTCATCTGCAATATTGCTTTCATTTAATCCTTCTGACCATGCTTTAACTTTGTTATACAAATTAAGTGAGTCTGGTTGAGCAAATTCACGTTTTGTGTTTTTATTTACAACTTCATTGATAGCAATAATGTAGCATTTGTTTTCTTGTACAGCTTTATTAATTCCTGGATTATCAGTTCTTGCATCAGCAAAATCTTTTTGGTCATGCTCGTTTAAATGCACTTTTGCAATATCATCAATAACCATAGATGTATTTTCACCATCTGGGTTAAATGTTTCTTTGTCAAACTTACTTAGACCATTTTGCAAATATTCTGCAAATAAGGCAATGTTATCAATGTATCTACCATCAATCAAAATATATTCCATTTGTGTTCACCTCAATACAATGTTATTATATCACAAATATTGATACATTTCAATACACAATACATCATTTAACAATAGATTGAAAAAATATTTTGTTGTGAAGGTATGCTTTGTCATTTGGTCTAAATAATCCCGCCATATTATTACATTCAATTGCTTTTTCAATTTTACCCAATTTATAATAGCACATGCAAAGCTGCATATATGGATAATACCCAAAACAATCGTTTTCCACAAACCCACCTTTTTTGTCAACATATTCACATTTTGTGGCAATATTATACCAAAATATAGCAATATTGAATTTATTTTGATTTACATATATATCTGCAAGCCTACAACAAACATTAGCTCTTGGCGTATCTAAATCAAATGTTTTATATAATTCACGCAATGCACAATGTGATTGATTTAGTGCAGCATAGCACATGGCAATTACAATATGACCATCGATAACATTTTCTATATATCCATTCATTTTAAAAAACTTTCGCATCCATTTAATGCATTGCTTATATCTTTTGTGATAATATAGTTCGCGCGCATAATAATATGTTTCGCGTGCGTCAAGTGGGGCAACCTTTAATTTATTTTCGTATATCCTAATATTTCTATTACTATTTCCTGGCTTTACTTTTTTGTGATCTATGGCTATATCTAAATACTCAACACTTCCACTAGGCGTGATACATTCGTGCACGCAACCATGCCACTTGTAACCCTTACTTCGTTTTACAATGCGTTCCCTATAAAATGAATATGTCACATGTTCGCCATCAAAACCAACATTGTAGCGACACATATACATATCTGCACTCATGCTCTTTTTTAATTCATTTATTTTGGCAATATTATCACTACTTACAACATCATCTGCATCCATCCACATAATGTAATCACTTATACCAAAAGAAAAACTGAAATTTCTCGCAGCAGCAAAATCATCACACCATGTGAAGTTATATACTTTTTCTGTATACTTTTTTGCAATATTAATTGTGTTATCACTGCTTCCTGTATCTACAGTAATTATGCCATCAGCAAATTGTGATACCGCACTTAAGCATCTATCTAACACTAACTCTTCGTCTTTTACTATCAAACAAACATCTAATGTACTCATATTAAGTCATATTATGCTTATTTTTTGTATTTGGTTATTTATAAAACTCACTAACTCTAGATATAAAGTTGCACATCTCACTAGAGTTATGATAACTCTAGTTATATAAAATAATAAATCAAAAAAACACCCTTTTGGGTGTTTTATTTTAAAATATTCATAATCTTTTGTTCACTAATTGCTCCAACACGTAATACTTGCACTGGGTTTACTGCCACATTTACTATTGTGGAAGGTACTCCACCATCTGCAACTCCACCATCAAGCACTACAATATCAAATGTTTTATTTATATCAACAGCATTTGTTAGTATTGGCTCGCCAGATATATTACAAGATGTAGAAGTTATTGGTTCCCCTATGCTTTTCAACAATCTTTGGCAAGTAGCATCATTTGGCATACGTAGCGATAATGTATCAAATGGTGTAATTCCTTTTGCTACATGCCCTTTTAATTTAAATATAATTGTAAGTGGACCTGGCCAAAATGCATCAATTAATTTTTTTGAATTTTCATTTACTTCCACTAAACTTGTAATATCAAAATTATTTGGTACTAACACTATTAGTGGCTTGCCATCATTGCGTTTTTTTAATTCAAATATCTTGGCAACAGCATTGTCATCATATATTGTGGATGATAACCCATACACAGTATCTGTTCTAAATGCAATAACATTACCCCTTTTAAGCTCATTTGCGGCATGAGTGACATTGTTTGTAATCATTTCAATACAACATTAACAAAAGATTTTTTGCCTTTTTTAAGTAATAATTCGCCATCATCAAACAAATCTGGTGTAATACTTAGTGCAAAATCTTTTATTATTTCTCCTCTAACAGTTACAGCACCTTGCTCACACATCCTGCGTGCTTCTGATTTTGATTTTGTAAGGCCACATGCAGTAAGCAAATCGGCAAGTGTATCTACGCCTTTGCCTGATTGCCATTCGTATGTAGGCACATTACTCATATCTCCACCGCCACCAAACAATGTTTCGCTAGCAATTTTAGCAGATTTTGCATCTTCTTCACCACGAACAAATTTTGTGATTTCATATGCAAGACGCTTTTTTGCTTCCACAATATTTGTGGATATCATTTCACGAACTTCATCCATAGGAATATCTGTGAAGTTTGCAAACATCATCTCTGTGCAGTTATCTGGTGTATTATAAATACCTTGATAAAAATCATATGCACTTATGCGAGATTTATCTATCCAAAGGGCGCCCTTTTCTGTTTTACCCATCTTCTTACCTTCTGGTGTTACTAGTAATGGGTTTGTGGCACCAACTAGATTGATATCTGTGCCATTAATGAAGTTCAATTTGCGTTGTAATTCTACGCCTGCAACAATATTTCCCCATTGATCAGCACCGCCCCATTGCAATGTGCAACCGTGGGTGCGATTTAAGTGCACAAAATCATATGCTTGCATAGGCATATATCCCATTTCAAAAAATGTTAATCCGCCTTCTTTGATTCTGTTTGCATATATTTCATTTGCCATCATCTTGTTTACATTGAAATGCACGCCAATTTCACGCATAAAATCTACATATGTGAGTTTATCAAACCAATCTGCATTGTTCACAATCACAGCAGGATTATCGCCATCTAACTTTAAGAAGACGCCAATTGTTTTCTTAATTTTTTCAATGTTTTCATTAATTTGCTTTTTGCTTAGCATTTTGCGCATATCACTTTTGCCAGATGGATCACCAATGCTTGCAGTAGCACCACCCACAAGTAATACAATGTGGTGGCCAGCTCTTTGCATTCGACGAAGTACACCATATGGTACACAGTGACCAACGTGCAAACTATCTGCAGTAGGATCAAAACCATTGTACACTGTAATAGGA
>JAGCSP010000037.1 GCA_017964105.1 Clostridia bacterium
ATATTATTAACACTTGTGCAGTTACTGCCGAAAGTGAAAAAAAGAGTAGACAATATATATCAAAAGTTCGCAAATTAAATAAGGACGCAAAAGTGATTATTTGTGGATGTGCAAGTCAAAATAATGCTAGCCAATTTGAGCGTGATGGAGTTACAACAATTATTGGTAACGAAGGCAAAGAAAATATTTTAAATTATATTAATACAAATGTTAAAAATGTGACGGAATTTTCAGGTGTTTATGGCAATTTGCATAGTCCTTTAATTACTACTACAAGAGCATATCTAAAAGTGCAAGATGGATGCAATAATTTTTGTACATATTGCCTCATTCCATATCTACGTGGTAGGTCTCGCAGCAGGGACATAAATGAGTGTGTGGCAGAAGCAAATGAACTATCTAAAACATGTAAAGAAATTGTTATCACTGGTGTAGATATTTCTGACTATAAGCCAAGCCTTGCACTACTAATGAGTCAGTTAGGTCATGTGCATGCGCGCGTGCGTCTTGGTTCACTAGAAGTAAATGTGGTCACTGATGAATTTATGCAAACACTACTTGCCATGCCAAACTTTTGTCCACAATTCCATTTAAGTTTGCAAAGTGGTGATAACACCACTTTAAAACGCATGAATAGGCATTACACACGCGAAGAATATTTGGAAAAAGTAAATCTCATTTATAAATATTTTCCAAATGCAAACATTACCACGGATGTAATTGTAGGATTTGCGGGTGAAACAGAAGAACAATTTTTAAATACAGTTGATTTGTGCAAAAAAGCTAAATTTGGTAAAATTCACGTATTCCCATTTTCCAAACGAGAGGGTACAGTGGCATATAAATTTGTCGATTGCACTCCTGAGCAAAAGAAGGATAGAGTGTCTAGGCTTTCCAAAGAGGGTTATGAACTAGAACAACAATTCTTTGAAAATAATATAGGCAAATATTTTGTTGTACTTACTGAGGATATAGAAGGCGAATATGTGGTGGGTTACACCGAAAATTACATTAAGTGTTATTTGCCAAAAGACACCAAACAAAACGAACTATTTGGTGTGGAGTTAGTAAAATCACTTAATGATGGAATGATAGCTAAAATTATCTAGTATTTATTTGAAAAATATTACTTTTAGTATTATAATACTAAGTGATAGAGGTGAATTATGGAAGATTGTTTATTTTGTAAATTTGTATCAAAAGAATTTGAAACAAATATTGTGTATGAAGATAAAGATATGATTATTATTAATGATATCAACCCAAAGGCACCAGTGCATATGTTACTTATTCCAAAAGTGCACTACAAATATCTTCATGAACAAAGTGAAAAGAGTGCAGAATTACTTGGTAAATGTTTACATAAATTAGCATCTCTTAGATGTGAATTAGGGCTTGATGAAGGTTATAGACTTGTTATCAATCAAGGCGACGATGCTGGTCAAACAGTGCCACATTTGCATGTGCACATATTGGCAGGCAAAAAAATGGACTGGAATCCTGCATAAAACAATTGACTTTTGATTGTTTTTAGATATAATATACATTGTAAAATTTAAACAAAGTGGGTGAAAATAGATGTCAACAGTACGCGTAGGCGAAACTGAAAGCGTAGAGAGCGCAATCAAACGTTTCAAACGTAAATGTCAAAAAGACGGCGTTATCGGTGATCTTCGTAAACATGAAGCATACGAAAAGCCATCTGTAAAAAAGAAAAAGAAACAAAAAGCTGCTATCAAACGTAATCGTAAAAGCAGATAATTTTTAAAATGTACCTGTTGGTACATTTTTTTATTTTCAAAAATAAGTTAAATTTCGACAAATGTAGCCATTTTTCATGTCTAAAATGATTATGAATAATTCTGTCATAATGTTATAATTTTTGTGTAATGAAAAGGGGAAATATTATGCAAAAAGTTAGTAGTATTCGCATGCTAGCAAACCTTGCTAAGCAACGCATGAAAATGGGTAATTACAAAGAGATTGTTGCCACACCAAAAGATAGTTTTACATCTGCCGTTAGTGCATCCACATATTTTTTGTGCAACGCACGTGCACTACGCAAAGAATATGTAAAAGCAGAAATTGTTACTTTGCAAAATAACGATATAGATTTCGAAACAAAAGTTGTAAACATTTTGAAAAATGGAGAAATGTTATTCAATCCCATTGGCCAACTAGTGGATAACCAAGCATTTGAGACAATGAATGACTATCAGAAGCAACAATATGTTTTGTCGCTATGCGAAAAGTATAACAGGGTAAAACAAGATTATTACAACGGAAAACTCCATATTGCATAAATTAAATTATACCTACTATTTTTAGTAGGTATTTTTTGTTGCTGTTGATGTTGATAATGTAGAGAATGTACTTAGTGGTACGGTTAGAGCAGATGGTGGCCTAGCGCTCAAGGTGTATTACAAACTAAATATATACACGCTTACAGTTAAAACTGTAAACACAGAGTACGATAGCCAAGTACTTGCTACATTTGAAAATATTAAGCATGGTACAGCAATTAGTGTAAGTACGAATAACATTAGTGTTTACACAGATCCTGTACAAGAATTCACAGCAGATTTAAGATTAGAGAGTGTTGAGGATATTCATACCGAATATAACTTTGTAAATATCATTGCACCATCATCTGCTACATCTAATGCAATTATTCAAATTAATTATCATACAGATTTAGTGAAATACACTATCACATTTATGAATGGTGAAACACTACTTGAAGAAAGAGTAGTAGAGTATGGCAAGGATGTAACATACACAGGTGAAACACCTACAAAACCAAACGAAGGCGAGTACAAATTTGTGTTCAAAGGATGGGCTGATGTAGATGGTAATGAATACACGACTTTACTAAAAGTAAGTGGCAACACCACCTACTATGCATCTTTTGAAAAAACCAAGGCAAATCCTGCACTTACACTAATTATTATTAGTTCTACATCAGTTGCCGTAGTTCTTACATTGGTAACAATGGCACTCATAATTAAGCGTCAAAAACGTCAAAGCATTGCCGATGGCGATCGCATTGTGGAGCTAGTAGATAAGCTTGATGAAATGAGTACAAAGAACTCAAAGTCACACGATAAAG
>JAGCSP010000005.1 GCA_017964105.1 Clostridia bacterium
AACAAAAGGAAAACAAAATGAAATTAGGCGTAGTAGGTTTGCCAAACGTTGGCAAAAGCACATTATTTAATGCACTCACAAAAAATAGAATACCTAGCGAAAACTATCCATTCTGCACAATTGAACCAAATACAGGCGTAGTCCAAGTGCCAGATGATAGATTGAAAAAACTAGCAGATTTGTATAACACACAAAAAATTACTCCTGCCACAATTGAATTTGTGGATATCGCAGGACTTGTAAAAGGTGCAAGCAAAGGTGAAGGCCTTGGCAACAAATTTCTTAGCCATATCCGCGAAGTAGATGCCATAGTCCACGTGGTGCGCTGTTTTGAAAACAGCAATATTATCCACGTAGATGGCTCAGTGGATCCAATAAGAGACATTGAAGTAATAAACTTAGAACTTATTCTTGCAGACTTAGAAAGTGTACAGAAACGTTATGAGCGCACAAGCAAATCAGCAAAAAACGGCGATAAAAGCTTACTAAAAGAAAAGGAATTGCTCGAAAAATTGTTGCACGTGCTAGAAAATGAAAAACCTGTTCGCTCCTACCCTGCAACAGAAGAAGAAAAAGAAATGATAAAAGGATTCTTCCTAATCACATCGAAGCCAGTGATATATTGTGCAAACATTTCTGATGAAGATGTAAACAAAGTGGAAGACCAAATTGACAATGTTCGCAAAGTGAAAGAATATGCCAAAAAAGAGGGCGCACAAGTAGTAACAATTTGCGCGCGCCTAGAAGAAGAACTAAGCCAACTAACACAAGACGAATTCGATTTATTTAAAGAAGAACTTGGCATTAAAACTTTTGGTCTAGAAAAATTGATTGTTGTGGGCTACGACACATTGGGACTAATTAGTTACCTTACCGCAGGTGAACCAGAAGTGCGTGCCTGGACAATTGCCAAAGGAACAAAAGCACCAGGTGCTGCGGGCAAAATTCACACCGACTTTGAAAAAGGATTTATTCGCGCAGAAGTAATTCCTTGGCAAGAACTTGTGGAAATAGGCAGTTACACCAAAGCAAAAGAACTTGGCAAGGTACGCATTGAAGGCAAAGACTACGTAGTGCAAGATGGCGACGTCATGCTATTTAGATTTAACGTGTAAAAAAGACGACTGTGATGTCGTCTTTTTTATGCTAATGCAATATCTAATATCATCATTACCACGAATCCAAAGATGAATGACCATACACCTTGGTGATGTACCGAATCACCTTTCATATCAGGAACTAATTCTTCCACTATGACGTAAATCATACAGCCAGCTGAAAATGCAAGTGCCCAAGGCATAATTGATTTGATTTGCATAGAAAGCAATAATCCAATTGCTGCTGCTACTGGTTCCACAGCGCCCGACAATGCACCAAATAGGAATGATTTTGTATTGTTTCCCGTTTTACCCTTGTACATAAATGACACAATTGCACCTTCTGGAATATTTTGGATGCCAATTCCGATAGACAACAACAAAGCTCCTGTTGCTGCTAATTGTGGATTAGTATTCCAACTTGCAAGTGCTACACCAAATGCAATACCTGCAGACAAACCTTCGGGAATGTTGTGAATAGTTACCGCCAAAAACATTTTGAATGTTTTGCTTACCTTAGTTGTTTTAATCCCCTCTTCAATTCCTTCATTATGTAAATGTGGTACAACTTTATCTATACCCCAAATAAAGAGTGCACCAAGTATGATTGATAGACCAACAACGAGCCAAATTGGCATATATTCTGATTCTTGCTCTGAGTTTTGTATTGCAGGAATTATTAAAGAAAATATAGACGCCGAAAGCATTACACCACCTGCAAAACCTAAAAATATTTGATTGAGTTTAGGCGATATTTCTTTGTTTCTCAAAAAAAATACAAACGCTGCTCCTAAAACAGTGCCTAAAAACACAATTGTTATTCCTATAATTGTTGTTGCCGCTAAATTCATATTGCACCTTTTGCATACATTATTTTTTATTGTTTTTTAGTTTTTCCCTTTCTTCATCTGTTAAGGGTTCACCAAACACTAATGTTTCGGCGCTATCTCTATCCATGCCCAAACTCACATAATACTCTACTTCTTTTACTTGGCTGTCTGCAATGTTTCTTAATACCATTTATGTGCTCCTTGCATTTGTAGTATACTATATTTGTGTATTATTAGTCAAAAAAAGGCACTACCTTTTACAAGATAGTGACCTTTTATTTTTATTCTTCTGCAGGTGCTTCTTCTGTAATTTCTTCTTCACCCTCTTCTACTTCTTCATGTGGGGTGATTGCTACTGCTACAATTTTAGATTTTTCACCTGTGCGCATTACACGTACACCTTTGGTGTTACGTCCAATTTTGCTAATTTCTTTTGCGGCAATTCTAATGATTTGTCCATCATCAGCAATTAACATTACGTCATCTTCGTCTGTAACTTGTTTTAAGTTCACAAGATTACCTGTTTCTTCGGTGAATATACCTGCTTTTACACCCTTACCATTACGTCCTTGTACTCTGTATTCGTCAGCATCGCTACGTTTACCAAAGCCATTCTCACTAATGGTTAGCATGTCGCTACCAGGAATAATGATTGCCATATCCACAATGTATTCGCCTTCGGATAATCTAATGGAGCGCACACCTTGTGCCTCACGACTAATTGGACGAATTGTATTTTCGTGGAAGCGGATACA
>JAGCSP010000006.1 GCA_017964105.1 Clostridia bacterium
AGATAAACAATATGCTGCCTCATCTGTAAATCCCGGTTTGCCACTTGTGCAATAATCATAATACCTAATTAGTCTATTGGTATTCACAAGTTCTGTTACCCTACCAGATGGATGAACAAATTCATCAGTCCATATTTTACAATACTCATTATACAAATCATACTTAGACACTTCTTTTAGTATAATTGCAGTATCTAGCGCTGTGCTATATTGG
Organism: Clostridia bacterium; assembly: GCA_017964105.1. Classification (GTDB taxonomy): domain Bacteria; phylum Bacillota; class Clostridia; order Christensenellales; family UBA1242; genus UBA11490. The sequence continues at coordinate 215 of JAGCSP010000006.1, forward strand.
CTAGGTGCAGGCAAACCAGTAGCATTTGCATACAACGTGTTCTTCATACCCAATTCTTGCGCTTTTTTATTCATCATGCTAGTAAAATTATGTTCAGTTCCACCAATGCTTTCAGCAAGAACAATTGCACTATCATTTGCAGATGCAACCACCACACTTTTTATAAGTTCACTTACCTTATACTTGCTGCCAGCATCCAAAAATGCCTGACTACCTTCTGCACTGCATGCATGGTCACTTGCAACCAACATATCTTCGAGAGTTAAATTGCCATCTTTAATATTTTCTAACGTTATGAGTGTAGTCATAAGCTTACAAATACTTGCCACAGGCATTTTTTGATTTGGATTTAGTGCATGCAATATAGTATTACTATCCTTATCAATCAATATATAACTTGTAGATGAAAAATCTGCAAATGCATTTTCATTTGCATACACATAACCATTTACAATTAGTGCAAACATTGAAATAATAACACATGCAAAACACGTACATTTTACAAAAATTTTTTTCATAATTTACCCCTTATATACACTTAGTATATTCAACTTTTGGTAAATTATGTAAACATTAAAAAGCACAGCAAATTACAAATAAAAAGTGCTATTCGCATAGCACTTTTAATCTCTTGTAATATCTGCACCTGTTGGTTGATCTTGCCAACAGTTTACACCTATTTGAATTGATAGGATTGTAACTGGTATATATGTTAAATCTAAATTATTATTTTGATTATCTGTAACATTTGAAAATGATAAGTTAACTTTTAAGAAATTATTGCCAAATATTGAGCTATCCAATTTGTAACCAAATTTGTAAATAATTTCATCATCATTAGTTACAGTGATATCATTAATGCCAAGTACAACATCTTCTGGGTCTGCATTTAATCTAGCAGTTAATGTGTACTCTGTATATAAAACAGTATCACCATCTTTTACTTCTTTACCAGTTACACCAAATGATTCTAGTTTTTCAATCAAATCTACTCCGTCATAACCAACAAAATGATTACCCACCCATTCTGTTTTTGCTTTCTCTTCATCAACAAGATAGGTTGAACATTCGCTACTACCATCTGGATATGTTGATGCCATAATAGCTTGTGTAAACCCATAGGTATTGCCATTTGCATCAACAATATCGACGCCGCTTGCTTTACCTTCGAATTCAACTGAAATTTCAGCACCATAATTATCGCTATAGAAAGACAAGTCATCCATAGAGATTATATTGATACCTTCGTCATATTGTTCGTTCTCTTCAGGGTCTGGTACATCAAAATCCTTTACGATACCATCTTTTGTTCTAAATATAATTGAAATAATATTTAAATCTTTTACTGCTGGATTGTAATGAATTGCACTTGCAATATCAGTATAATCAATGTCTTCATCATATGTTGTTGTCAAAGATCCATCAAGCATGCTTAGTGGCATTGTAAGCAATTGCAATCTTGGCAATTTGGTATATACCAATTCATCAATTTTACCTTCGGTAAACTTTTCTTTAACAATATTCTCTACAATAGTAGCTACTACATCTTCATATGCTTTATAATTGTGACCACTTAAGAAATATCTTAAATAACTTTGATCACCGGTATCAAGTTTAGAAATACATTCGTCTGCCTTAAATCCTAAGTTGCCTGTAACAGTTATATCTCCAGTTGTAGCATTGTATGTTACATTACCTAAACTTACATCTTTTATTGTGGTACTTTGTGCAATTTGAATTAATGCGCCTTCAGCTTCTCTTTCAAGTAATAATGCATCAGAACCAATCACTTTTTCTAAAATATAACGCTTAATCATATTTTTATCATAAGTTAAGAAGCCCAAGTGGTTTACCATTGCACATGCTTCTGTGTAAGCATATGGATCGTATATATCAGACAATTCATCAAGAGTATATCCGGCCAATATTTCTGCAATATTTAATCTAATTATATCTTCTTCGTCTCTTGTAAATGCAGCTTTATATGCCCACGCATAATTACTATCTGCAATATATCCATCTTCAGTAGCAGTTCTTGGATCAGACTCCATATCCACAGTAATACTATATCTATTACCAGCAATACTATTCCATAATTGCAATGGATTAGTTGAATCTGGAGTTGTTGGAGATAATTTATCCGACCAAGAAACATGTGACATATCTGATAAGTTATAACTACTTACTTCACTACCCATATCGTCAACCAAAGCTTTTGATGGTTGTGACACATATTTATTTGAACCATATAAACTACTTGTGATGTCTTGGTTTGTTCTACCAGTAGGATCTCCATATACAAAATTCAATCTTGTATATAAATCAAGACCAAATGCATCAATTTCTGCTTTTACAAGTTCAGCAAAAGTTACTTCTGAAGTTGAAGACACATAGTCATTTATAAATTTACCTTCTGCACCTGGGTCAACAAATACATACATATCCTCAAATAAAGAATTGGTGAATTCTGCGGATTTCTTTCTCATTTGTTCTGTATCTTGTACATCGATGCCAGATAAATCAGGTTTTACTGCTGAATATGTATATAATTTTGTTTCAAGAGCAGAATTATAATCTACACCTTTGGCGCTCTGAGGAACGACTGAACTATTGCTAAGACCTGATGGATCCGTACCAAATGTGCAGCCAACAACTGATGTCAACGCTGTGACACCAACAAGGGCAACTGTTGCAAGTTTTTTGAATAACCCCATTCTCTTCATAGGTAACTCCTTTAATAGTTATATTGTACTAAAAGTTTATAAAAATGTAAATACATTTTTTTAAATTACATATTTGAAACAAAATTGAGTATAATCTCTTTCAACTTTGGTTTACATTCGTTAGCTGTAGCAACAACTTCAGCGTGGCTAAGTGGTTTTGGAAGTATTCCTGCAGCCATATTTGTAATAAGTGACAATCCGGCCACTTCCATGCCATAGTATCTTGCCATAATCACTTCACACACAGTGCTCATACCAACGGCATCTGCACCAAGTGTTCTAAATGCACGCACTTCTGCAGGTGTTTCATAGTTTGGGCCAGATGTTTGAAGATATGTCCCCACATGGCACTTTGCACCAGCTTTAGCACAAATTGATTTCAACTTAGCAATATATTCTTTGTTATATGGCTCAGACATATCTGTAAATTTAATTGTGCCATCATCTTCAACATTGCCAATAAGTGGATTTGCACCAAGCATATTAATGTGGTCACCAATAATCATAATATCTCCAGGTTTATAACTCTCGTTAATACCACCAGCAGCATTACTAAGCACTAATTTTTTAACACCTAATGCATTCATTATTTTTACTAAAATAACTGTGTCTTGAATGTCATGACCTTCGTAGTAATGAAATCTGCCTTGCATAATGCACACATTTTTGCCAGCAAGCTTACCGAAAATAAAGTTGCCACTGTGGCCAACAACATGACATTTTGGCATACCCTTAATTGAAGAATAAGGAACAACAATTTGATTCTCAACCAAACTGGCAGTTACTTCACCCCAGCCACTACCTAAAAACATTGCAATTTCTGGTGCAACAGTTATATTACTTTTAATTTGATTTACAATTTTTTCAATTTGCTTTTCGCTAGTTTTCTTAAAACTCTTTTCATTAATCATTTTTCAATTTCCTCAAAAAAGATTTATCATATTTTTTTATTCCGTAGTAATCCATAATACTCTTTGCAATATTGTCAAATCCATCTAACACACCAAGATTCACACCATGTTTTAATGATCTAGAATAAATCATTAATGGAATGTATTCACGTGAATGATCAGTGCTTGGCGTTGTAGGATCACAGCCATGATCTGCAGTAATCATTAGAATATCTTCATCATGCAAATTAGAAATAATATCTGGGATTGATTTATCAATTTCCACTAATGCATCTGCATAACCTTGTGGATTATTTCTATGGCCATATAGCATATCTGTGTCATTATAATTAGCAAATACAATACCATTAAAATCTTTTCTTACAAGTTCTGCCATTTTTGCAATTGCTTCAGGATTTGAACGAGTATGATAACTCTCAGTCAAACCAACAAAATTAAAAATGTCTTCAATTTTGCCAACACCAATTACGTCATATCCTCTCTTTTTGAAATGTACGAGCATACTTGGTTTTGGTGGACTAAGTGCATAATCTTTACGGAATTCTGTACGATAGAATTTGCCAACTTCACCATCAAATGGTCTTGCAATTATTCTACCGACAGAGTTTTTACCTTTCATTATCTTTCTTGCAATTTCACATATTTTATACAATTCATCAAGTTTAAGTACACTCATATGGCATGCAATCTGTAGCACAGAGTCTGCAGAAGTGTAAATAATTGCACTCTTTTCTTTTATGCTTTGCTCGCCAAGACGTGCAATAATTTCTGTGCCCGAAGCAACTTCATTACCAATAAAATGTATTCCACATGCTTTTTCTAATTTTTTAACTAATTTTTCAGGAAATGCATTTGGATACACTGGATATGGATGTTTAAGTTTTATTCCACTAATTTCGTAATGACCAGCAGTGGTATCTTTTGCAGGAGCAAATTCTTTTAATTTGCAATAATCACCAACTACTTTCTCATTATGTTTAAGACCAATACCATCAATATCATACAAACCAAGTGATGCCATATTGGGCAAATCAAACTTGATTTTTTTGTAAGTATTAACAAAAGTATTACTACCTTCGTCACCAAATTTATATGCATCAGGCAATTCGCCTACGCCAAAACTATCAATTACAATTAAAAATGTACGCATATATACCTACCTCTAATACATTTTTATTGTACCACAGAAAAACTAAAATAACTACTAATTATACTATTATAGTTATTTTAATGAGCGGAAGCACAAAACACCAAATTAATAACACAAACACAAAGCAAGCATACAATATTAAATATACTTTTGTATAATTTGTGGTACCTATTGTGCAACCATATTTTTTGTATATTTTGTATCTATAGATAGCCAAGCTACTGAGTATAATAAGAATTACGTATAAAATTAAAGCAAATGGCAAAATTACAAGCAAACCATTTAAAATACCCACAAAAGAAAATAAAGCAATTAATGCGAATATTGTAAATCCAAGAATATAACCCAAAACTAAATAATACACGTAATTAATCAAATTTAAAATTAATGAATTGTTTAAAAAAATTATTGCAGCTATAAGCAATGAATAACAGATAAAATAATTAAAAAATAAACCTATACTACCCCTATCTCCACATAAAAATTTAACCAGGTTTTTATCTGGAATATTTGAAATAGTTATTACGTCTGCATATCTGGAGCATGTAAAAAGACCTGTTACTATTCCAATAACCAAAGCAATCGAAAGCGTAACAATATACGTTTTATACTTTTTTAAAAATGTAAATATCGAATTTTTGATTCTATACGAGTTTTGCTGTGATTTTACTGATTTCATAAAAAAACTAAGCAATTTTTTGCTTAGTATAATATATGCAAGATGCACTAATAATTATTATGCATATTCATCTTCTTCAATTATTTCCTCTTGAGATACTTTATCTAATAAACATGCCAGGAATAATCTATTTGTAATTTTTCTTGTACCACTAGAAAATTCTTCTAGCCCACAATTTTTGAATTTAGTTACTGCATATGCTTTATTTATTGCATTTCTAATACTTCTTTCTATATTTGAA
>JAGCSP010000038.1 GCA_017964105.1 Clostridia bacterium
AAACTTTGATGATATCGAATTAGATGAGTATTCTCAAAAAGTTGAAATAGAAGCAAGTAAAACAGAACCCGAAGAAGAAACAACAACACAAACTAACGGGTTTAGTTGGTATCTAGTCCCAAGCTTACTCACTGCGCTTGCAATATTCATTGCAATTATCGGTGCATTAGTTCGCAAAGTAAACTGGAAACGTCCTACAAAAGTCGCAACATCATATGACAGAAGTGCAACACTAGATAAAAATGTATCTAATAGAGAACAAATTGCAGAACGTGAAGCATTGATTGCCAACCTAACTGCAACTTTGCAAGAAAACGAAAAGCAATTAAGCGAATTGCAAGCTAAAGGCAACGAAGAAGAAGCTGAACTAAAAGCAACTTTAGACGAAAGCAATAAAGAATTGCACGAAAACCTAAAAACAATTGAAAGTGAACGTGCAAAACTTGAAAAAGAGCGTAACACACAACTTGCAAAAAACAAAGCTGGTTACACAAAAGAACAAGATAAAAAATATTCTGAAACATTAAAGAGTATTGAAAAAGCCAAGAAAAAGTATTCTAGCAAACTTGCAGCAAAAGAAAAACAACTAACTCAAATGCAACAAAAACATACGGCAAGTTATGAAAGTTTAAAATCTAAAAACGCTGAAATTGAAAAAGAAATTAAAGAATTAAATAAACAAATTAATTCAATTAAACGCAAAGAATTGAAGCGTGTGGGTGTACAAGAAAAAGATATAGAAATTACACCACCAGATGAAAAATAGAATACTAAAAAAACACCTAGAAATAGGTGTTTTTTTAGTATATTACTACAATTTGACCGATATATAATTTATCTGTTTTTAGGTTGTTATCAACCATTAATTTTTGTGTGCTTACATTATATTTAGCCGCAATATCAGCTAGCTTTTCCATTGGTTTTGCCGTATGCAAAATGCAATCTTTGCGCCTTAAAATATATGTGCCGCCATCTACTATTTCTTTATCTTTTAAATCATAACCCATATATTTGAGTTTTTTTATATTGTCACAATTCACTTTTACCACTTCGTTACACAAATACTTTTTTACAAGAGTTACACCATTTCCATTTGATGTTATATTGCTTGCTCCAACCCTATCAAAAAGATATTATCCATGTTGAACAACTTCTATTACTTTCATACACGTCTCCTTATTTATTTATATTACATAAATATTGTGTTAGTGCGAATAATGCGAAAATATCAATACTACAATATTATATATATTTTCACGAGGTGATATTATTAAATCATTATTTAAAGCAGTGGCAACACTCACAATTTTTAGCATTATTACAAAGTTTTTAGGATTTGCATTTAGACTATATTTATCAAGAATTTTGCCAACAAGTGTGCTTGGTATGTACACAATTGCAGCATCAGTATGTTTGGTGTTAGAAACAATTGTTGGAGCAGGTATTCCACTTGTTATTTCTCGTTATACCGCCACCAACATAGTTAAAAACAACAAAAGTAAAAGTTATTCTATTGTATCTGCTGGATTAATATGGTGTTTAAGTTTGTCAATAATTATTATTTCAATTGTACTTTTGTGTAATAATTTATTCAATTTTATATTTACAGATAAAGATACATATATAATTCTTCTTAGTATGTTGCCAACAATATTCTTTACTGCCCTATATACCCCTTTTAAAGGATATTTGTGGGGTGAAGAAAGATATTTTGCTGTAAGCTTTATTGAACTAATGGAACAAGTAATACGCATCATATCATGCATTATGTTTTTTGTATTTTTTAAAAACATTAGCATTATTTTGCCTGCCGGCCTTGGACTTAGCATTGCTTGTGCTCTAAGCTCAATAATTGGTATAATCATATTCTTTTGCGTCGGTGGAAAATTATCTAATCCACATGGATACATAAAACAAGTGTTTACCACCACTGCACCACTCACAGCCACACGAGTTGCAAGTAGTTTTATGACACCATTAATTAATATCATCTTGCCATTTAGTTTGATTGCTATTGGATACTCAAATAGCCAAGCAATGAGTGAAATTGGACTTGCTCTTGGCATGACACTACCATTGCTATTTGTTCCAAGTGCCGTTACCATGTCGCTAGGAATGGCATTAATACCAAAACTTGCTACATTAAAGCAAGAAAACAATAATTATGCACTATGTAATCAGATAAACAGTTCTATTACTTTTACATTATATAGTTCTATATTATTTGTTCCGTTATTCTTTGGTCTTGGCAATGAAGTTTGTACCTTTTTATATGGAAATATGCAAGCAGGAATATATCTAGAAAGATTTGCATGGCTAATTATCCCAATGGGTCTTAGTCAGATTAGTACATCAATACTAAATTCATTAGGCGCAGAAAAAAGCTCATTTAAATACTTTTTGATATCAAGTAGTGTAATTATTGTACTTGTCGCAACATTGCCAAGAATTGCGGGCATTTCTGCCCTATTTATTGCATTAGGCATTGGAAATATGCTAACGTTTGCATTAAGTATAATAAAAATAAATAAAATAACTGGTAGAAAAGGTACATACGTGCGCAAGTGTGCCGCCATGACTATCATATCAATTATCGTTGGTTACTTTACAAATCTAGTTTATAATGTGCTAATATTTGCTTTTCCTAATATGATAGCATTGCTACTTTGCTCTGCAATTAGTGTAATTACTCTTTTTGTGATGTTAATGTGTTTTGGACTAATTGACTTTGAATTAATAAACAATATTGCCCAAAAACTAAAGTCAAATCGTATAAAAATGAAATAAAATGAAATAATCAAACTATGATATATACACTAATTTGTCGTAGTTTGATTGTTTTTTTAACAGTGTTTTTATTAATACGTTTTATGGGCAAGCGTCAAATTGGCGAAATGCAACCATTTGAATTTGTGGTTACATTAGTTATTGCAGACCTTGCCACTATTCCCATGTCAGACACTGCACTGCCACTTCTTCATGGAATAATTCCACTATTCACACTTGTGTGCTTGCACTATTTACTTTGTCTATTATCTAGAAAAAGTATACTATGGCGAAAGTTGATAAATGGCAAACCAATAATTGTAATTGGTACAAATGGAGTTGATTATGAGGCGTTAAGACGATTGAATATGAGTTTTAATGATTTAATAGAAGGGCTTAGAACTGCTGGATATTTCAATTTGGAAGAAGTGCTATATGGAATAATTCAAACAAATGGAACACTCACGGCAGTGCCACGCGCACCATACGCACCACTCACTGCAAGCGATATGAACATCGAAAAAGAACAAGCTACTCTACCCATGATTGTGTTCGCAGAAGGTAAAATTAATAAAGAAAATATTGGAATTGCAGGTATAGATAGTTCGTGGCTTGCCCTACAAGTCAAAAAAGCGGGCCTAAACGGGCTAAATGAAATAATTTTGATAACACTTAGTAATACTGGCAAACTCTATATACAACCTAAAAATAAGCCTTTTGTGGTATACCAAAGTAATTACAAAGGAGGCAGTTGGTGAAAAAAGCAATTGTTGTAATTATAACAGTGTTGGTGTTACTTGCATTTGGTCTTGCAGAATGTTTGTTTGTAAAAAATATTGTAACAAACTTAGATAACAGTGTGGGCGAATTATTAGGTAAATATGAACAAAATAAAGATGATGTTCGAAATCTAATAGTTGATATTGATTCAATTAAAGAAAATTGGGATAAACACGAGAATACGCTTTGCCTAATATTTAATCACAAAGATATGAGCGTAATCACTGACGGATTATCAAGACTAAAATCATATACAATAAATAATGATTATGAAAATGGTATTGTGGAATTAAAATTACTAAAAACAAATACAGAAAAACAGCCACATGTGATGGGTTTTAATATTCACAATATTCTATAAAAAGAAGGTATGTATTTACATACCTTCTCTATCTTTAAATGTATCCATAAATTGTAATACCTTAGGCGAAAACTCTTTTTGTGGATATCTATTTAGTCTATTATCATATGGTTCATGACAATTTTCCCACTTAATATATTCCTTGTGTTTAGATACAACGGTTTGTTTTTGCTCCTCGTCATTACCAGCTTCAGCCAAATTATTTACAAATGTTATATTTTTATATACACCATCAATTTTTATATCATTTTGACGTAATATTGTATGAAACTTATCTGCTCCTTCCAAAACAAATTGAATCATTTCTGCATTTTTAGCAATATCTTCATCTCTTATCTCGTTTATTAAACACAAATTTTTAGTAGAGCATTCTATCAAATTTAAAACATTTATAACTTGATTTTTTACACCAAGCATAATATTTTGTTTGCAAAGTGTAAACAATTTATAAATTTTATCAGGTACATCTACCCCGTGCAACACTTTAAGCAATTTATAACTTGACTCAAATGCACGTTTTGTGTCCTTACCTTTTGAAATTAAATAACTTATTTCATTAGTTTTTTCATCAAAACGTCTAATAATCTCGTTTCTATATTCAATATACTGCTTGGATTTGTCAAACATCCTATCATGGTAAGCACCTTTACTAAGGTCGTAATCAAGTA